>NZ_JAQISV010000025.1:0-38864 GCF_048569675.1 Geodermatophilus sp. CPCC 206100 | reverse complement strand
CCCCCCCCCCCCCCCCCCCCTCCGGGAGCGGGGGCGCGCGGCCCCCCGCCCCTGCGCCCCGGCGTCCCGGCGGGGTGGGCGGCGTCGCTCGCCCGCGGCCTGTGCCACCACCACCGTTCGTCGGCCGCCGTCCTCGACCGGCGACCGGTCGGTCCCGGCGAGTGCGTCCCGGTACCGTCTGACCACGATGCGCATCGATCCGGCCGGGTGGCCCTTCATCGCCGGGCCCCTGGCCCCGGCTGCCCTGCTCACCGCCGCCGGGCGGGCCTCCGGCCGGCGCGGGCTCCGGTTCGCCGCCTGGCCGCTGCTGGCCCTGGCGGCCTACATGACGCTGTTCTTCCGGGACCCCGACCGGCGCTGCGACGCCGAGCCGCCCGACCCCGACGACGTCGTCTCCCCCGCCGACGGTGTGGTCATGGTCGCCGGCGAGCCGCAGGAGGGCGTCGCGCCGGAGGGCGACTGGCAGCAGGTCAGCGTCTTCCTCTCCGTCGTCGACGTGCACGTCAACCGCTCGCCGTACCGCGGCGAGGTGGTCGAGAGCTCCTACCGCAAGGGCAGCTTCCTGGCTGCCTACCGCAAGGAGTCGGCGCACCGGAACGAGCGCAGCGAGATCCGGCTGCGCGACGGCGACCGCACGGTGGTCTTCCGGCAGATCGTCGGCGTGCTGGCCCGCCGCATCGTGACCCGCACCGGCATCGGCCGCCGGCTGGCCACCGGCGAGCGGATGGGCCTCATGAAGTTCGGCTCGCGGATGGACGTCTTCGTCCCGCCCGAGTGCACGATCACGGTCCGCGAGGGCCAGCGGGTGCGTGGCGGGGAGACCGTCATCGCCCGGTGGCCCGCGGCCGGCTGAGGAGACCTCCCATGCCCAGCTCCGCGTCCGGCGAGCGCCCTCCGCAGACCCGCCGCACCGCCACCGTCGAGTTCGTCCGGGGCTCGGTGCGCGGCACCCGCCGCCGGGCGCTGGCCACCCTCCCCAGCCTCTTCACCCTGGCCAACATGCTGTGCGGCTTCGCCGCCATCCTGGTGTCGATCCGGGGCCAGTACACGCTGGCCGCCGTCCTGGTCGGGCTGTCCGTGGTGTTCGACATCACCGACGGCGCGGTCGCCCGGCTGGTCGGCGCCGTGACCCCCTTCGGGCTGCAGTTCGACTCGCTCGCCGACCTGGTCTCCTTCGGGCTCGCCCCCGCCGTGCTCGCGTTCACCCTCTTCTCCGAGGGCCGCGACGAGTGGGACCCGCTGGGCTGGGTGGTCTGCTTCCTGTGGGTGGCGTGCGCGGCGATCCGGCTGGCCCGCTTCAACACCACGATCGACCCGACCGCCGACAAGCGGTACTTCATCGGCATGCCCAGCCCCGGCGCGGCCGGCGTCGTCCTCGCCTCGGTGTTCGCCTTCGGCGACCAGATGCAGGGCCGCGACCGGCTGTGGGTGCTGCTCATCGTCGCCGTCCCGGCGGTGCTCATGATCAGCACCGTCCGGTTCCGCTCGTTCCGGGCGCTGGTCAGCCCCAAGAGCGGCAAGCCCTTCGGGATCATCGCCGCCGCGGTGGCCATCGTCATCGGCTTCGCCGTCGCCCCGGTGGTCACCGGCTGCGTGCTGGCCTACGGCTACCTGCTGGCGCCGGTCCTCGTGCCGGCGCTGTCCCCCCTCGCCCGGCTGGTGCCGGCCCGCGTCAAGGAGCTGCTCACGTGAGCGTCCGGCCGATCCGTCCCGACGACGTCCCCGCCGTCGTCGGCCTGGTGCACGAGCTGGCCGAGTACGAGCGGGCCGCGCACGAGGTGCGGCTGACCGAGGAGCAGCTGACCACCGCGCTGTTCGGCGACTCCCCCGCGCTGTTCGGCCACGTCGCGGAGACCGGCGGCGAGGTCGTCGGCACGGCGCTGTGGTTCCTCAACTTCTCCACCTGGCGCGGCACCCACGGCATCTACCTCGAGGACCTCTACGTGCAGCCGCAGCACCGCGGCAGCGGCCTGGGCCGCGAGCTCCTGCGCACGCTGGCCGAGCTGTGCGTCGAGCGCGGCTACCACCGCCTCGAGTGGTCGGTGCTGGACTGGAACACCCCCTCCATCGACTTCTACCGGGCAGCCGGAGCCGTGCCGATGGACGACTGGACGGTCTTCCGGCTCACCGGCGACGCCCTGCCCGCCTTCGCCGCCGCCGCCGCGGCCGCGCGCCCGCGGTGAGCACCGAGCGCGGGCCGGCCGAGTGCTGGCTCACCGACATGGACGGCGTCCTGGTGCACGAGGGCCAGGCGCTGCCGGGTGCGGCCGACTTCCTGCAGCGCCTGGTCGAGCGCGAGCGCCGCTTCCTCGTGCTGACCAACAACTCGATCTTCACCCCGCGCGACCTCGCCGCCCGGCTGACCCGCTCCGGGCTGCACGTGCCCGAGACGGCCATCTGGACCTCCGCGCTGGCCACGGCCTCGTTCCTGTCCTCCCAGCTGCCCGGCGGCTCCGCGTACGTCATCGGCGAGGCCGGGCTGACGACGGCGCTGTACGAGGCCGGCTACACCCTCACCGACACCGATCCGGACTACGTCGTCCTCGGGGAGACCCGCACCTACTCCTTCGAGGCCATCACCCGGGCCATCCGCCTCGTGGGGCAGGGCGCGCGGTTCATCGCGACCAACCCCGACGTCACCGGCCCCTCCCCCGAGGGCCCGCTGCCGGCCACCGGCTCGGTCGCGGCGATGATCACCAAGGCCACGGGGGCGGAGCCGTACTTCGTCGGGAAGCCCAACCCGATGATGTTCCGCAGCGCCATGAACCGGATCGAGGCGCACTCGGAGACCACGGTGATGATCGGCGACCGGATGGACACCGACGTGGTCGCGGGCATCGAGGCGGGCCTGGAGACCATCCTCGTGCTGACCGGCTCGACCGCCGCGGCCGACGTCGCCCGCTTCCCGTTCCGGCCGGCGCGGGTCCTGGACTCGATCGCCGACGTCGTCGACCTGGTCTAGGCCGCTCAGCGGCGGTAGAACGCCAGCCGGGCCTCGGGCGTGGCCAGCAGGTACAGCTCCAGGGCGACGAGGACGAGGATCGGGATCCCGATCGCCGGGCGGCCGGCCTCGAACGCCGAGGTGTAGCCGAACAGCCCGAGCAGCAGCTGCAGCACGATGACCGGCCCCCGCGCCCAGCCCGAGAGGCGCCACAGGCCCACGGCGGCCGCGGCGAGGAGGACGGCGAAGAACGAGACGTACACGATCTCGGCGACCGCCCGCGGCACGCTGTCGGCGGTCGAGGTGAGCGTCAGGTACAGCAGCACCAGGGCGACCACCGTCAGTGCGGCGGACTCCACGGCGACGACCAGCGCGGCCCGCCGCACCGCCGCCGGCGCCTCCTCACGGGGCCGGGCGGGACGCGGCGCCGACGGCTCGGCCGCACCGCCGAGCAGCCGCTCGGACAGCCGTCGCTGCCGTGGCGGGCGGGCCGCCGGCTCCTCGGTCACGGCGGCGAGGGTACGCGCCGGGACCCCGGCTCCGGACCGTGGCGACTCCGCACGCGCCGGTCACGCCCGGCCCAGCCGCACCGCCCGTCCCGCGCCCCGACCGGCCCCGGCCGGGGCGCTGGCTAGCCTGAGTGCATGCGTGCGCTCGTGGTGGCCAACCCCGCGGCGACGACGACCACCCGGGCGGTGCGGGACGACGTCCTCGCCACCCTGGCCGGGAACCTCAAGGTGGACCTCGCCGAGACCGCGCACCGCGGGCACGGCAGCGATCTCGCCCGGCGGGCGCGCACCGAGGGGGTCGACGTCGTCGTCGCCCTCGGCGGCGACGGCACGGTCAACGAGGTGGTCAACGGCCTGCTCGCCGACGGGCCGGGGCCGGACGTCCCGGTCCTCGCGGTCGTGCCCGGTGGGTCCACGAACGTCTTCTCCCGCGCCGTCGGCCTCTCGCGGGACCCGCTGACGGCGACGACGGAGATCCTCGACGCGCTCCGCGACGGCCGCACCCGCCGGGTCGCGCTGGGCCGGGCCAGCGCGCGCGGGGCCACGACCCGCAGCGCGCACGTCGCCGAGCCGGCGCGGGCGCAGGCCGCCGCCGACGCCGGGGCGCGGGCCCATCCGGGGTGGACCGAACCGCGGTGGTTCGCGTTCTCCGCCGGCCTCGGCTTCGACGCCGACGTCATCGGCCGGGTCGAGGCGCACCGGGCCCGCGGACGGCGCTCGACCGGGGCCCTCTACGTGCGGGAGGCGACCGCCGCGTTCGTCCTGGGGCGGGAGCGCCGGGACCCGGCGATGACCCTGGAGCTGCCCGGGGAGCCGCCGCTGGACGGCCTGTTCCTGTGCCTGGTCTCCAACGTCTCGCCGTGGACCTACCTGCGTGCCCGCCCGGTCAACCCCAGCCCGGAGGCGTCGTTCGACACCGGGCTGGACGTCTTCGCGATGGGCCGCATGGGCGTGCTGCGGATGCTGCACCACGTGCGGCAGGTCCTCGCCCGCCGTCCCGACGCCCGGGGGCGCGGGGTGCACCGGCGGCACGACCTGGCCTCCCTCACCCTCACCGCCTCCCGGCCCCAGGGCTGGCAGGTGGACGGGGACCACCTGGGGACGGCGACGGGGCTGCAGGTGACCAGCGTCCCGGCCGCCCTCCGCGTGGTGGGCTGAGGCCCCTCCGCGAGGGAACCGGGCGTTCTCGCACACCGTCTCCCACCTGCGGCTTTCCCACACCGCGACGGGATTGTCAACGCCCCGGGCCGATCGGGAGCCGAGTCGAGTGGCGCACCTAGCACGCCCGTGGTGAGGTTGCTCACGAGGGGTCGACCGAAGCCCTCGATCCGCTTGACAGGCATCCTCGCCGTGAAAACATCGCGGGAGGAAAGCAACCTGTCGGTAACAAATGCACGAAGTCGCTGTGCCATGGCGCTGGCCACCACGTGCCGGCCTGCGGAGCGGTCCGAGGCCGGCGACTGATGCACGACACCGTAGACGACATCGAGGAGAACACCGCCATGGACTGGCGCCACCGCGCGCTCTGCCGGGACGAGGACCCGGAGCTGTTCTTCCCCATCGGGACGACCGGCCCCGCCCTCGTGCAGATCGAGCAGGCCAAGGGTGTGTGCCGGCGCTGCCCCGTCGTGGAGTCCTGTCTGGACTGGGCCCTGCGCTCGGGTCAGGACTCCGGCGTCTGGGGCGGGCTGTCCGAGGACGAGAGGCGCGCGCTCAAGCGGCGCCAGGCTCGCACTCGGGTGCACACCGCCTGAGCTCACGCCGGTACCGGGCAGCCCGCCCGGCACCGCCGCACCGAACAGCCGCGAGGCCGGCCCCGGGATCCCGGGACCGGCCTCGCGGCTGTCCTGCGTGCCTCACCGGCGCAGCCGCCCCGCGCCGGGGAGGGTGAGGACCACCTCCGTGCCGGGGCTCCCGTCCGCGGGCTCGCCCATGCTCAGGCTGCCGCCCAGCTCGCTGGTGACCAGCGTGCGCACGATCTGCAGGCCGAGGCCCTCGCTCGCGGCCGGATCGAAGTCGGCCGGCAGGCCGCGGCCGTTGTCCCGCACCCGCACGACCAGGTCGTCGCCGTCGCGCTCGGCGACCAGCTCGATGGACCCGGGGCTGCCGTCGGGGAAGGCGTGCTCGGCGGCGTTGTGCAGGAGCTCGGTCACCGCGAGCACCAGCGGCGTGGCCGCGACCGCCGGCAGCTCGCCGAACTGGCCGACCCGGCGCGTCCGCGCGGCCGGGCCCACCGAGGTCAGGTCGCCGAGCATCGGGAGCACCTGGTCGAGGACCGCGTCGACCTCCACGACGTCCTCGCGGCTGCCGGCCAGCGTCTCGTGCACCAGGGCGATCGAGGCGACCCGCCGCACCGACTCCTCGAGCGCGGCCCGCGCCGCGGGCTCGGTCATCCGCCGGGCCTGCAGCCGGAGCAGGGCGGCCACGGTCTGCAGGTTGTTCTTCACCCGGTGGTGGATCTCCCGGATGGTGGCGTCCTTGGTGAGCAGCGCCCGGTCCCGCCGCCGGACGTCGGTGACGTCGCGGACCAGCACCAGCGCGCCGGCCTCGCTGCCCGGGGCCCGCAGCGGCAGCGCCCGCACCAGCATCGTGCCGCCCAGCGCCTCGACGTCCATCGGGTCGGGGAACCGGCCGGCCAGCGCCGACCGGATGCCCGCCGCGACCGCCTCGCCGGCCACCCGGTCGGCCGCCGCGTCGCGGGTCAGCGGGGCCAGGTCGGCGCCGACGACGTCCCCGGTCACCCCCATGCGGCGGTAGGCCGACAGGGCGTTGGGGCTGGCGTAGACGGCGCGGCCGCCGGCGTCCAGCCGGACCAGGCCGTCCCCGACCCGCGGGCTCAGCTCGGCGTCCAGGACCTTCTGCGGCGGGAAGGTGCCGGCCGAGACCATGAGGCAGAGGTCGGCGGCGATGTCGAGGTAGGTCAGCTCGAGGGTGGACGGTGACCGCGTGACCGCCAGGTTGGTGTCGCGGGCGAGGACGGCCACCACCACGCCGTCGTGCCGCACGGGGATCACCTCGCGGCGGCGCGGAGCGGCTCCGGACCAGTCCGGCTCCCCCTCGGTGACCGGGCGCCCCTCGCGGTGGGCCACCTCGAAGGGCTCGGCCGTCGGCCGCTCCACCTCCGCGCCGACGAGGTCCTCGGGCTGGCTGGTGGGCGCGGTCAGCGGCCGCACCTGGGCCACGCACCACCACGCACCGCTGGACAGCGGGACCCACAGGGTGAGGTCGGCGAAGGAGAGGTCGGCCAGCAACTGCCAGTCGGCGACGAGCCGCCGGGCGTGGTCGACCTGCGCGGGTGCGGACGCCGCCCCCCGGGTCAGGCGTTCGGAGAGGCTGCTCATGGTGACCCCGAGCGTAGAGAGCGACCACCCCGGGCCCCGCGGACCCGGCAGGAGGCCCGCCTAGGCTGCCGGGCGTGGTCTCCCCCGCCGGTGCGCCGGCCCTCCCCCGAGAGCCGGCCGTGTCGGTCGGACCGGCCCGCCCCGAGGACTTCCCCCGGATCGCCGAGCTGACGGTCTCGGTCTACGTCGGCGGCGGGCTCGCGTCCCCGGAGTACGGCACCCAGCTGGCCGACGTCGCGGGGCGGGCGGCGCGGGCGCAGCTGCTGGTCGCCCGGGACGCGGACGGGCGGGTCGTGGGCAGCGTGGCCCTCGTGCTGGGCGGCGACTTCGGCGAGGTGCTCGAGTCCGACGACGAGGCGGCGTTCCGCATGCTCGCCGTCGACCCCGCCGTCCAGGGCCGGGGCGTCGGCGCCCGGCTGGTGCGCACCTGCCTGGACCGCGCGCGGGCCGCCGGCAAGCGGCGCATGGTGCTGTCGACCGACCCGCGGATGACGGCGGCGCACCGGCTCTACGCCCGGCTGGGCTTCACCCGGCTGCCCGAGCGGGACTGGTCGCCGGTGCCCGGCGTCGACCTGCTCGTCTACGCGCTGGAGCTGTAGGCGGCGCCGGCGGCCTCAGCCGACGACGGTGGCGATGAGGTCGCCCTCCTGCAGCACCTCGCCCTCCACGACGAGCAGCTCGCGGACGGTGCCGTCGCGCTCGGTGAGGACGGGGATCTCCATCTTCATCGACTCGAGGACCACCAGGGTGTCCCCCGCCGAGACCTCGCTGCCCGGCTCGACGAGCACCTTCCACACGCTGGAGACCATCTCCGCGTGGATCTCCTCGACCGCCACCGGCACCTCCCCTGAGCTGCGTCCATCCTGGCACGGTGCCCCGCCGCGCCGTCCCGGGACGGCGGGGGCTCAGCCGCCCGGTGCCGGGTTGCCGGAGGCCAGCCGCTGCAGGACGGCGCACACCTCGGGCCCGTCGTGCGGCACACCGACGTCCGGGAGCCCGGCGAGGGCCTCGCTGGCGGCGCGGGCGGCCGTCGCGGTGTCGGGGCCGGCGGCGCTCACCGTGGCCAGCAGGGCGTCGTACCAGCCGTCCAGCCGGTCCCCCGGGTCGTAGCCGCTGACCGCCACCACCTCGACCCCCGAGGTGGCGTCCTGACGCCACCCCGACTCCGGCAGCCGGCCGGTGACCCGGCCGGCCGTGCCCGGCGGCAGCGTGGAGCGCAGCTGGACCGCGACGGCCTTCCGCCCGGCCCGGTCGGGGCCGCTGTCGACGGCCGCGGGCCGGCCCCCTCCGGCGCTGCGCAGCGCCAGCTCGACGGCGTCGACGCCGTGAGCCCGCTCCAGGACGGCCAGGTCGAGGGAGAAGCCGGCGGCCACCTCGGCCAGCTCGCCGTCGGGCGAGATGCCGACGGTCACCAGGCCGCGCCAGCCGATCTCCGACAGCCGCTTGGCCGCCGGCGGCAGCTCCACCGGCTCCTCGGGGGTCCAGGACACCCGGGCGATGCCCGCGGCCCGGTCGCGGGAGACCGGCGTCGTGTAGCGGAGCCCGGCGTCGGTGACCCAGGCGAGGAAACCGCGCTCGCTGGCCGGCTCGACCCCGTCACCGCCGACCCGCTCCAGCACGGCGGCGGACGGGCCCACCCAGGTGAGCCCCGCGGCGACCACCGCACCGGCCAGGCGGGCGTTGCCGGCCAGCGCCGGCGGCACCGGCAGGACGGCGGCCACCCCGCTGCGCCGCGCCGCCTCCACCACCCGGTCGACGGCGAGGTAGGACTCGGCCGCCGGTGCCGGGCCGAGCAGCACGGCGTCGTCGGCGAGGCGGACGTGGCGGGCGGACCGCTCGGCCTCCGAGTGGACGGCGACGGCCTTGACCCCCAGGCGCGAGCACGCCGCCACCGCCGCGCACGCCGCCGGGCCACGCCCCGCCACGAGCACGCTCTCGATCCCGACCTGTGGCACCGTGCCGGCCCTCCCGGAGTCCGTTCCCGACGGTCCCAGCCTGACCCGTCGTCCGGCTCCTCCGCCACCGGCGGGGTGTCGTGCGCGCTCGTGAGAGGCTGGAGGCGTCAGCTTGACGGGTCGGTCGGTGCCGCGCACACGCAGGTACCGCAGCACCCGGAGGGATCCAGGGGCCCGGCACCGGGCCGCAGCAGCGACGAGGGAAGGAGGGCAGCGATGTCCAAGCGTGGACGCAAGCGGCGCTCCCGCAAGGGGAACAAGGCCAACCACGGCAAGCGCCCCAACGCGTGAGAGAGGACCCCGTCCTCCCCACCCGGCGCAGGCTCGGGGCGGGACCCGGGACGGGGTCTCACGCGCAGAGGCCCAGGACCCCGGCCGGGGTCCTGGGCCTCTTCCGTTCAGGCGGCGGTGCTCCCTCAGCCGAGGGGGCGCTCCTGCGTCCGCTCCAGGGTCACGCGCTCGACGCTGACCTGGGTGCCGTCCTCGTCGAAGGAGACGGTGGTCAGCTGGACCTTGATCCGGTCGCGCAGCCCGGGCGGCGGGGCGTCCCCACCGCAGCGGCGGCGGACCAGCGCCTTGAACTCCTGCTCGATGCCGAACTGGCGCAGGCAGGGCGAGCAGTCCTCGAGGTGCTCGGCGATCAGGTCGCGCCGGGCGTCGTCGGTCTCGTGGTCGAGGAACTCGAAGACGTGGGAGAGCACGTCGTCGCAGGAGTGGATCTCGATCGGCTCGCCGGCCCCGCGGTCGTCGTCGGTCACGAGCGGCTCGCCTCCTCCCCGGCCCCGGCGCGGACGAAGCCGCGCTCGCGTGCGTAGTCGGCCAGCAACTTCTGCAGCCCGCGGCGACCGCGGTGCAGGCGGGACATCACCGTGCCGATGGGCGTGCCCATGATCTCGGCGATCTCCTTGTACGCGAAGCCCTCGACGTCGGCGAGGTAGACCGCCAGCCGGAAGTCCTCCGGCAGTTGCTGCAGGGCCTCCTTGATGTCGGAGTCCGGCAGGTGGTCCAGCGCCTCGATCTCGGCCGAGCGCAGCCCGCTGGAGCTGTGCTCCTCGGCGGCGTACAGCTGCCAGTCCTGCACCTGGTCGGTGGGGTACTGCTGCGGCTGCCGCTGCTTCTTGCGGTAGCTGTTGATGTAGGTGTTGGTCAGGATCCGGTACAGCCAGGCCTTGAGGTTGGTGCCCTCGGCGAACTGGTGGAACGCGGAGTAGGCCTTGACGAACGTCTCCTGGACGAGGTCCTCGGCGTCGGCGGGGTTGCGGGTCATCCGCAGCGCGGCCGGATAGAGCTGGTCGAGGAACGGGAGCGCGTCGCGCTCGAACCGGGCGTCGCGCTCGGCGCGCGTCTCGGCCAGCTCGGTCCGGCTGCCGCCGGCGCGCGCCTCGGGGACCTCCACCGGGGCGTTCTCGGGGTTCAGGTCCGCGGACTCCTCAGGCACCGACCGTCCTCTCTGCGGCCCCCGGAGGCGGGGCACCGCCTCGGACGATCCTAGCCGCGGGGCGTCGGGGCGGCCCGGCGGACGCCGGTGCACGGCCCGTGGGCGGGCGCTGGAGGCGAGGGTGCTGCTCACGGCCTGTCCAACCGTCGCGGCGTGGGCGCCCATTCCCTGTGTGACGGGCGGCCCCCTCCAGGGCAGCGCCCCGAGCCGGCGAGGGGTGGGGCGGAGGGGGTCCCTAGACTGCCGCGCCGTGGCGGCGACCCCGGCGGTGCGGGCCCTGGAGAAGGCCCGCGTGCACCACACCCTGCACCCCTACGACCCCGAGCACCCGGCCGACCAGGGCCACGGCGAGGCCGCGGTGGCCGCGCTGGGCGCCGACCCCCGGCAGGTGTTCAAGACGCTGGTGACCCGCGTGGACGGCGCGCTCACCGTCGCCGTCGTCCCGGTCAGCGGCAGCCTGGACCTCAAGGCGCTCGCGGCCGCGGCGGGTGGGCGCAAGGCCGGGATGGCCGAGCCCGCCGACGCCGAGCGGACGACCGGCTACGTGCTGGGCGGCATCAGCCCGCTGGGCCAGCGCAAGCCCCTGCCCACGGTGGTCGACGACTCGGCACTGGACTTCGACACGGTGCTGGTGAGCGCCGGGCGGCGCGGGCTGCAGGTGGAGCTGTCCCCGGCCGACCTGGTGCGGCTGACCCGGGCCCGCACCGCCCCCATCGCGCGATAGCCGGCGTCGGTTCCCGCGGACCGCCACGTCGGTTTCCGCGGAAACCGCCGGGGTTGCCGCGTCGGTTTCCGTGGAAACCGCCGGGTCTGCCGCGACGGCTCGAGGTCAGGAACCGGGGGCGGCGTACGGGGTGAGCAGCTGGTCGACCGGGGCGTGGTCGTCGGTGAGCACCTCGGCGTCCCCGACGAAGGCGTCCAGCGCCGCGCCGTCCACCACCTGCCACGGCAGCTCGTGCCCGCCCAGCGCCGCGCCGATCGCGTCGGTCGGCAGGGGCCGCCGCGAGGCCACCGCGACGACGTTGCCGCCGTCGTCCCCGGCCACGACCGCGGTCCGCGCCACCAGCGCCACGTGCGGGAAGACGGCGCGCAACGTCGCCAGCTCCGCCCGCACGAAGCCCATCGGCGGGTGGTCGATGAGGTTGGCGGCGTAGACGCCGTCGTCGGTGAGCGCCCGGTCGACCAGCTCCAGCGCCTCGACGGTGGTCAGCTGCCAGGGCACCGACAGGCCCCCGAAGGCGTCCCCCACCACCAGGTCGCGCGCGCCCGGCGTCTCGGCGGCCAGGCCCACGCGGGCGTCCACGACCCGCACCCGCAGGTCGGCGGACTCGGCCAGCCCCAGCTGCTCGCGGTCCATCGCCACGACCCCGGGGTCGACCTCCAGCACCAGGCTGGAGGTCCCGGGGCGCACCTCGGCCAGGTAGCGGGGCACCGTGGCCCCGCCGCCGCCGAGGTGCAGCGCTGACAGCGGCTCCCCCGCCGGGGCCGCGGCGTCGCTCACCGCCGCGATCGCCCGCACGTACTCGAACTCCAGGTACGTGGGGTCGGCGAGGTCGACGTAGGAGTGCCGCAGGGTGTCCAGCTGGAGCACCCGGCCGGTCTCCCGCTCCGGGTCGGCCACCACCCGGGCGCAGTGGTAGGCGGTCTCGGCCTCGCAGGGCGTCGGCGCGACCGCCGCCAGCAGGGACCCGGCCAGTGCGAGCACGAACAGCCCGAGCGGCACCCGGCCGGCACCGCCCCCGGCCCGCCGGCGCAGCAGCAGCCCCACGGCTCCCCCGGCCAGCACAGTCACCACCCCGGTGCCGACGAGGATGCCGCTGGTCGGGAAGACGGCGATGAGCAGGAACCCGGTGACGAAGGTGGCGGCGATCCCGCCGAGGGTGCCGATGCCCGAGAGCCGGCCGACGACCGAGCCGGTCTCGGCCAGGCTGGCCAGCTGCAGCTTCACCACCATCGGCGGCACCGCCGAGAGCAGCGCCGCCGGGACGACGACGGCGACCGCGGCCAGCAGCAGCACGCTGCCGGCGTCCGCGCCGGTCAGCCAGGAGCCGGCGAACCGCACCAGCGGCAGCACGGCGACCACCAGCGCACCGCCGGCGACCATGAGCGGCGCGATCAGCCGCCGGGGGTCGGTGCGGTCGGCCACCGCGCCGCCGCACCACGCCCCCACCGCGATGGCGGCCAGGGCGAACCCGATGACGGCGGTGTTGGTCTGCAGCGTGATGCCGACGTAGGGCGCGATCAGCCGCAGCCCGGCGATCTCCAGCACCAGCACGGCGCCGGAGCTCAGGAACGTGACGACGGCGGCCACCCAGTCCGGCAGCGCGCCGGAGCGGGTGGCTGGCTCGACCGCCTCCTCGGTGCCGGCCACCTCAGAAGAGCGCGGGCTGGTCGGCCGGCGGGCTGACCGACTCGGCCCGCGCCTCGAGCTCGGGGCCGTTGTTCTTGACGTTGTTCACCGCGGTGCCCACCGGGCGCAGCTCCAGCCGCTCCACCAGGTCGGGCGGCGTGGGCTCGGTGAGCGCGTCGACGTCCTCGCGCGCCGGGTCCAGCCAGTCGGCCCAGCGCTCCCGGGGCAGCACGAGGGGCATGCGCTCGTGGACCTCGGTGAGCGCGCCGACCGCGGGCGCGGTGACCACGGTGCAGGTGTAGAGGCGGTCCTCGCCCTTCCCCCACACCTCCCACAGCCCGGCGAAGGCGAGCACGGACCCGTCCTCGGGGGTGATGAAGTAGGGCTGCTTGCCCGGGGAGTCCAGCCGCTTGGCCCACTCGTACCAGCCGTCGGCGGGCACCAGGCAGCGCCGCGACCGGGCCGCCGCCCGGAACGCGGGCTTGTCGGTCAGCGACTCGACGCGGGCGTTGAGCATGCGGTTGCCCACCGAGACGTCCTTGGCCCACGAGGGCACCAGGCCCCAGCGGACGGCGCGCAGCTCGCGGTGGCCACCTCCGGTGGGGCTCCCCTCGGCGTCGCGCTCCTTCTTGTGCCGCACGACGTAGACGTCCTTCGTCGGGGCCACGTTGTAGTCGGCCGGCAGCGCCGGCTGCCCGTCGGCGCGCACCGCCTCGAACTCCAGGACGAGGTCCTCGGGACGGCGGCTGGCGGCATAGCGGCCACACACGGTGCGTGCTCCCTCCCCGGGCGGGCGCGGGTCCGCCGGGACGACGGCCGGCGACCCGACGGTCGCGAGCCTAGATCCGTCTTCCGTCCGGCGCGGGCACCCGCGCGTGCCCGCACGGCCCAGGGGTAGTCCAGGGGTCGGACAGGAATCGAGACGCGACGGAGGACACAGGCCCGTGACCACCACCCAGAGTGCCCCGGCCGGCAAGACCGCGAGCGACGCCGGCGACCGGCCCTACGCCACGGTCAACCCGGCCACCGGACAGACCGAGGAGGAGTTCCCCTTCCTCGACAGCAGCGCGGTGGACGGCGTCGTCGAGGAGGCGCACGCGGCGTTCCTCGAGTGGCGCCGCCGCCCGGTGGAGGAGCGCGCCGCCGTCGTGCGGCGCATCGGCGAGCTCATGGTCGAGCGCCGCGACGACCTCGCCGCGCTGATCACGAAGGAGATGGGCAAGCCGGTCCGCGAGGCGGCCGGCGAGGCGATGCTGGTGTCCAGCATCTTCGCCTACTACGCCGACAACGGCCCGCGGTTCCTCGCACCCAAGCCGATCGACGTCATGGACGGCGAGGCGGTCGTCGTCAACGAGCCGGTCGGGGTCGTCCTGGCGATCGAGCCGTGGAACTTCCCGCTCTACCAGGTGGCCCGCGTGGCCGCGCCGAACCTGGTGCTGGGCAACGCCATCCTGCTCAAGCACGCCGAGAACAACCCGCAGACGGCGCTCGCGCTGGAGCGGCTGTTCCTCGACGCCGGCGTCCCCGAGGGCGTCTACACCAACCTGTTCCTGCGCATCTCCGACGTCGAGCGGGTCATCGCGCACCCGCACGTGCAGGGCGTCACGCTGACCGGCAGCGACCGGGCCGGCAGCGCGGTGGCGTCGCTGGCCGGCAAGCACCTCAAGAAGTCGGTGCTCGAGCTCGGCGGCAGCGACCCGTTCATCGTCCTCGACGCCCCCGAGGTGCAGCAGACGGTCAAGGCCGCGGCGATGTCGCGGACCATGAACGCCGGCCAGGCCTGCATCGCGGCCAAGCGGTTCATCGTCATGGACGAGGTCTACGACGAGTTCGTCGCCGGGCTCGCCGAGGTCTTCCAGGGCCTGCAGCCGGGTGATCCGACCGACCCCTCCACCCGCCTGGGCCCGCTGTCCTCGGAGCGCGCGGCGGCCGACCTCACCGCGCAGGTGCAGGACGCCGTCGACAAGGGCGCGACGGTGCTGGCCGGCGGCGGCCGTCCCGACCGCGAGGGCGCCTACGTGGACGCGACCCTGCTGGCCGACGTGACGCCGGAGATGCGCGCCTACCGCGAGGAGCTGTTCGGCCCGGTCGGCGTCGTCCACCGCGTCTCCAGCGAGGAGGAGGCGGTGCGCCTGGCCAACGACACCCCCTACGGGCTGTCGGCGACGGTCTTCAGCAGCGACGTCGAGCGGGCCCGCGCGGTGGCCGACCAGGTCGAGTCCGGCATGGTCTGGATCAACTCGCCGTCGGGCACGTCGGCGGAGCTGCCCTTCGGCGGCGTCAAGCGCTCGGGCTACGGCCGCGAGCTGTCGGAGCTGGGCATGTTCGAGTTCGCCAACCGCCGGCTGGTGCGCACCGCCGGCGCGAAGAAGGAGGCCAAGCCGGCCGACGCCGCGGCCGCCGGCTGACCCGTTCGGCGCCCGGGTCCTGTCGCGGCAGGGCCCGGGCTGCCAGGCTCCGGCCATGAGGTTCACGACCACGGTCGAGCTGGGCGGGAAGTCGGCGACCGGGATGGAGGTGCCGGCCCAGGTGGTCGAGGCGCTCGGGTCCGGCAAGCGGCCGGCCGTGACGGTCACCGTGGGCGGGCACACCTACCGGAGCACGGTCGCCCCGATGGGCGGGCGGTTCCTGCTGCCGCTGGCGGCCGAGCACCGCGCCGCGGCCGGGGTCACCGCCGGCGACACCGTCGAGGTCGACGTCGAGCTGGACACCGCGCCGCGGGTGGTCGAGGTCCCGTCCGACCTCGCCACGGCGCTGGACGCCGAGCCCGAGGCGCGGCGCCGCTTCGACGCCCTCTCCTACAGCCACCAGCGGCGGCACGTGCTCGCTGTCGAGGGGGCCAAGGCGGCCGCCACCCGCGAGCGCCGGGTGGCCTCGGCCGTCGCCACGCTGCTGGAGGGATGAGCCCGCAGGGCAGACTGACCGCCGTGACCCCGGTCTGGACCCCGCCGCACACCGCGACCCCGGTGGACGCCGTGGTGGCCCTGCCCGGGTCCAAGTCGCTGACCGCCCGAGCGCTGGTGCTGGCCGCCCTGGCCGACGGTCCGAGCCGGCTGGTGCGCCCGCTGCGGGCCCGCGACACCGACCTGATGGCCGCGGCGCTGCGGGCGCTGGGCGCGGGCGTCGAGGAGGACGCCGGCGACTGGCTGGTGACCCCCGGGCCGCTGCGCGGGCCGGCCGAGGTCGACGCCGGCCTGGCCGGGACCGTGCTGCGGTTCCTGCCGCCGGTCGCCGCGCTGGCCACCGGCCCGGTCCGGCTGGACGGCGACCCGCGGCTGCGCGAGCGCCCCAACGCCGGGCTGGTCGCGGCGCTGCGCGACCTCGGCGTCGAGGTGGAGGACGGCGGCCGCGGGCGGGCGCCGTTCACCGTGCACGGCACCGGCCGGGTCCGTGGTGGCGCGGTCACCGTGGACGCGAGCGAGTCCTCTCAGATCGTGTCAGGACTCCTGCTGACCGCCGCCCGCTTCGAGGAGGGCCTGGACCTGGCGCTGGCCGGCGGGGTGCCGTCGATGCCGCACGT
Organism: Geodermatophilus sp. CPCC 206100; assembly: GCF_048569675.1. Taxonomy (NCBI): domain Bacteria; kingdom Bacillati; phylum Actinomycetota; class Actinomycetes; order Geodermatophilales; family Geodermatophilaceae; genus Geodermatophilus; species Geodermatophilus sp. CPCC 206100. Next base: position 22,810 of record NZ_JAQISV010000025.1, on the reverse strand, counting down.
GGAGATGACCGTCGAGGCGCTGCGCCGGCGCGGCGTCGGCGTGGTCGCCACCGACCGGGGCTGGCGGGTCTCCCCCGGCCCGATCACCGCCCGGGACGAGCTGCTGGAGCCCGACCTCTCGAACGCTGCGCCGTTCCTCGCGGCGGCCCTGGTGACCGGCGGGCGGGTCACCGTCCGCGACTGGCCGGAGGCGACCACCCAGCCCGGTGGCCGGCTGGGCGAGCTGCTCGGGCGGATGGGCGCGTCCGTGGCGCGCACCGAGGAGGGCCTGCGGGTGACCGGCACCGGCGCCGTCCGGCCGCTCGTGGCCGACCTCGGCGAGGTCGGCGAGCTGACCCCTGTGCTGGCGGCGCTCTGCGCCCTGGCCGACGGGCGCTCGACGCTGACCGGCATCGGCCACCTGCGCGGTCACGAGACCGACCGGCTGCAGGCCCTCGACGAGGTGCTCACCGCGGTCGGCGCGACGGTGCAGCAGCTGCCCGACGGGCTGGTGATCGACCCCGGCCCGCCGCGGCCGGCCCGGCTGGACTCCTACGCCGACCACCGCATGGTGCACGCCGCCGCCGTCCTCGGCCTGGCGGTCGACGGGGTCGAGGTGACCGACCCCGGCGCCGTGAGCAAGACGCTGCCGGACTTCCCCGAGCGGTGGGCCGCGATGCTGGGAGCCGGGCACTGAGAGCGCCGGCGGCCCAGGAGCGGCACGAGCCCGGGGACGAGCCATGAGCCGGCGCCACGACTCGCGCTCGGACGAGGACGACATCCGGGTCCGGCCGAACCGACGGGGATCCCGGCCGCGCACCCGGACCCGGCCCAGCCACGACGACGCCGTCCCCGGGCTGGTGGTCGCGGTCGACCGGGGCCGGATGACGGTGCGCATCCCCGGCCCGGACGGCGCACCGGTCGAGGTCACCGCCATGCGGGCTCGGGAGCTCGGCCGGCACGGCGTGGTCGTCGGCGACCGGGTGCGGCTGGTCGGCGACTCCAGCGGCCGGCCCGACACCCTGGCCCGCATCGTGGTCATCGAGGACCGCACCACCTCCCTGCGGCGCACCGCGGACGACACCGACCCCACCGAGCGGGTGGTCGTGGCCAACGCCGACCAGCTCGTCGTCGTCACGTCGGTGACCGACCCCGACCCGGCGCTGGGCTTCCTCGACCGCTGCCTGGTGGCCGCCTACGCCGGCGGGCTGGAACCGCTGCTCTGCCTCACCAAGACCGACCTGGCCAGCCCACAGCCGCTGCTCGACCGCTACGCGGGGCTGGAGGTGGACGCCGTCCCGATGTCGCGGGAGGCGCCGCTGGAGGACCTGCTGGGCCGCCTGACCGACCGGATGAGCGTCCTGGTCGGCCAGTCCGGCGTGGGCAAGTCGACCCTGGTCAACCGGCTGGTGCCCGACGCCTTCCGCGCCACCGGGGAGGTCACCAAGGTCGGCAAGGGCCGGCACACGTCGTCCTCGGCGGTCCTGCTCGACCTGCCGGGCGGCGGCATGGTCATCGACACCCCCGGCATCCGCTCCTTCGGGCTGGCGCACGTCACCAGCGAGGACGTGGTGGCGGCGTTCGACGACGTCGCCGAGGCCGCCGTCGACTGCCCGCCCGGGTGCGGGCACACCGCCGAGGACCCCGACTGCACGCTGGACGCCTGGGCCGACGCCGGCCCCCCGGCCCGCCGCGAGCGCCTGGAGAGCCTGCGCCGGCTGCTGGACGCGGTCGGGCAGCTCGGCCCCGGCTACTGAGAGGACCTCCCTGCCCCCCGCTCGCAGGCTCGCGGCGGGACCCTGCAGGGAGGCCGACTACACCCGGCCCGGCCGCGCCGGACCCGGCTGCCGGCCCCGGGCCGGACGGCGCGGCTCCACGAAGAGCGCGTCGTCCATGGGCTCGTCCACGCCCTCGATCCGCAGCACGTGCCCGGTGCCGACCCACGTGCCGTCCAGCGCCTCGGTCCACACGCAGACGCCGGTCTGCCGGTCGAGCCGCACCAGGAACTCCGTCGGGTACTCGGCATCGGCGAAGGAGTCCGCGCCCCACTCGTAGCGGTCAACGAGTCGCGAGCGCAGCAGCGAGCAGCAGCCGCAGCGCGGTTCGTACAGCGGCGTCGGCCGGACGACGGCCTCCCACGCCGGGCGTCCACCGTGCTCGATCTCGACGACGCCGTCGACGGCGAGCCCCGGCCCCGCGCGCTCGCCCGTCTCGGGGTCCCGGCCGTCGGCGAGCTCGACCGGGTCGAGCACCGCGATCCAGGAGTAGCTCTGGTACATCGGCGCGTCGTGGGAGACGCCGTCCGGCCGCTCCGCGACGAGGCCGTCGGGACGCCGCCCGGGAGCCGGGCCGCCGGCCGGCTGCGGCTGCTCCCGGACGATCTGCAGCAGCTGCCCGTCCAGGCTCTCCACGCGGACGACGTCCGGCCGGCGCAGCCAGGCCCGCACCGGACCCAGGCCGTGCTCCCCGCGCCAGCGGACGGTGAACCGCAGCGTCGACCACAGCCACGGCGAGGACCGGGCGAGCGCGCGGAAGTCGTCGGCGTCGGGCACGCGGGCAGTGTGGACGCCGGTCGCGCGGCGGGCCACCGAGTTCGGCGGACACCGGTTCCCCAGTGGCGACCGGTCGTGGTCTCGGCCCGGCCGGGACCACGGGATCTCGCCGGTCGCGACCGTCCTCACACGTCGACCCAGCCCCCGCTGCGCCAGTAGAGGCCGGTCTCCCGGGTGAGCAGCCCCTCGTCGACCAGGTGGCGGCGCAGCGCGGCGGTGTCGGGGTGCCACACGGCCAGCAGCGCGTTCACCTCGCGCTCGGGATAGCGGACGCCGGCGTCGAACACCCGCACCAGGTGCTCGAGCACCACGCGCCGCTTGCTCCGCTGGGCGGGGATCGACACCAGCCGCCCGTCGCGGACGAACGCCGACAGGACGGCCTCCTCGGCCGGGTCGTCGGACAGCGGCGCGGGCGGGGGCGCGGACTCCGCCGCGGCCCGGGCGGCGGCGCCGAAGCGGTCGGTCAGCAGCTCGAGGTCGTGCCGGTCGCGGCGGACCAGCCCGGCGCGGGCCAGCCGGCGCGCGGCCAGCACGACGTCCTTGAGGGACAAGCCGGTGGCCTGCGCGACCTCCTCGATGGTGCCGGCGCCGAGGGCGAGCGCGGCGACGACCTTGAGGCGGGCCGGGTCCGCGAGCAGCCCGGCGATCGTCGCGGCGTCCACGTCCCCGACGGTATCCGCGCATCCCCGCCGCGGGCCGCGGGTAGGCGGAGCTCATGGTGAGCCCCATCGACATCCAGAAGGCCCTCAAGGGCATGGACTACCCGGCCACGAAGGACCAGATCCTCGACCACGCCAAGGGCAGCGACAAGGAGGTGCTCGACGCGCTGGAGGGGATCGAGGACCGCGAGTACGAGGGGCCCAGCGGGGTCAGCTCCGCGGTGTTCGACTGACCGCCCGCTAGGTTCGGTGCCCATGACACCGGGCCGGGACTACACGGGGGACATGCACCTGGCGCACGTGCTGGCCGACCAGGCCGACTCGATCAGCCTCGACCGCTTCCGCGCGCTGGACCTCCAGGTCGACACCAAGCCGGACCTCACGCCGGTCACCGACGCCGACCGCGCGGTCGAGGAGCAGCTGCGGATCACCCTGGCCCGCGCCCGCACCCGGGACGCGGTGCTCGGCGAGGAGATGGGCATGACCGGGCACGGGCCGCGGCGCTGGGTGCTCGACCCGATCGACGGGACGAAGAACTTCGTTCGCGGCGTGCCGGTCTGGGCCACCCTGATCGCCCTGTTCGACGGGGACGAGCCGGTCGTCGGGCTGGTCTCGGCGCCCGCGCTCAACCGGCGCTGGTGGGCGGCCAAGGGCGTCGGCGCCTGGACCGGGCGGCGGCTGGAGTCCGCGGCGCGCTGCACGGTGTCCCAGGTGGGGACGCTGGCCGACGCGAGCCTGTCGTACTCGAGCCTGTCGGGCTGGGAGGAGCGTGGCCTGCTGGGCGGGTTCCTCGACCTGACCCGGGCGGTGTGGCGCACCCGCGGCTACGGCGACTTCTGGAGCTACGTGCTGCTCGCGGAGGGGGCGGTGGACGTCGCCTGCGAGCCGGAGGTCTCGCTCTGGGACCTCGCCGCCCTCGACGTCATCGTGCGGGAGGCCGGCGGCCGCTTCACCGACCTGGCCGGGACCCCGGGACCGGCCGGTGGCAGCGCCCTGGCCACCAACGGCGTGCTGCACGACGCCGCGCTCGGCCTGCTCCGGCCCCCGGCCTGAGCACGCGCACGGCCGGCCCACACGGGCCGGCCGGGCGTTGGCCCCTGCAGGACCAGGGGTCCTTCAGTGGCCGGTGCCCCACCCGCGGTCGGTGGTGCCCTGCCCGCGACCGCCCTGGAAGCGCCGGCGGGCCTCGTCGATCTTCGCCCGGGTCTTCGGGTCCTTGGCCATCTGCTGGGCCTTCTCGGTCATCTGCCGGACGGCCTCCTTGCCCTTCGGGCTGTTGGCGAGCTGGGTGAGCTTGGTGAACATCGACGCCATCGGCGACCGTGCCTCCTCCTGGTCGGCCGGGGCCCTCGTCCGGCCCCGCTGACCGTCCAACGTCGCGGCCGGGCGCGCCGTTCCGCTCAGGCCGCCCGCCAGCGGCGCCGGGCCTCCTCGAGGGCCGGCGCCGGCCGGGGCTCCACCGCCTGCCCCGGCTCCCGGGGCGGGTCGACGGGGACGCCGGTCCCCCGCCCGGCCAGCCGCGCCGCCCCGACGGCCGAGGCGCTGCGCAGCGGCAGCGCGCGCACCGGCACCCCGAGGACGTCGGCGAGCAGCTGCCGGACCACCGGCGAGCGCCCGCCGCCCCCGGTGAGGACGACCGGCCCCCCGCCGCCGAGCAGCTCGGCCGCGGCGCCCACCGCGAACAGCACCCCCTCGACGGCGGCGCGGGCGAGGTCCGCGCGGGTGGTGCCGGCCGACAGCCCGGTCCAGCCGCCCCGCGCCGAGGGCTCCGCGACGCCGCCGCGCTCGCCGGTCAGGAACGGCCGGAAGACCACTCCCCCGGCCCCGGGCGGCACCGACGCCGCCGCGGCGAACAGCTCGGCCGGGGGCATCCCCAGCACGCCGGCCACCCACGACCAGGCCAGCCCGCCGTTCTGCAGCGCGGCCATCCCGTACCAGCCGTCCTCGACGTCGGCGTAGCAGTGGACCGGCGGGTCGTCGGCCGGCGCTGGCCGCCGCCCGGGCGCCAGCACCTGGACGCCGCTGCCCAGGTTCACCTGCCGGGCGTCGCGCGTGCCCGACGCCAGCAGGGCCAGCGGGGTGTCCGCACCGCCGACGACCACCGGCACCTCGCCGGCCCACGCCACTCCGGTGGTGCCGGCGACCTCCGCGGACGGGCGCACCTCCGGCAGCAGCGCCGGGTCGATGCCGGCGGCGGCGCAGGCGGCGGCCGACCAGCCGTCGGCGACGACGTCCCACACGAGCGTGGCCGAGGCGTCGCTGCGGTCGGTGACCGGCGGGGCGGCGGCTCCGACGAGTCCGGCGCGCAGCGCGTCCTTGGGCAGCAGCACCGCGGCCGCGCGCGCCACCAGCTCCGGCCGGTGCGCGGCCAGCCAGGCGAGCACCGGGCCGGTCATCCCGGCCACCAGCGGATTGGCCAGCGCGGCGCGGTCGGCGTCCGGGAGGGCCCGCCACCGGGCCACCTCCGCATCCGCGCGGGCGTCGGGCCACAGCACGGCCGGGGCGAGCGCAGCCCCGGCGGCGTCGACGAGGACCGTGCCGTGCATCTGCCCGGACAGGCCGAGGCCGGCCACCCGCCGTCCGGCCAGGGCGGGCGTCACCTGGGCCAGGGCGTCGTCCAGGGCTCGCCGCCAGACCACCGGGTGGGTCTCGGCCCACCCGGGCTGCGGGCGGTCCAGGTCGTAGCCGGCCTCCCCCTCCGCGACCACCCTTCCCGCCTGGTCCAGCGCGACCAGCTTCAGCCCGCTGGTCCCGACGTCGGCACCGAGGAGGACGGCGCTCACCGCGGGCGGTGCGCGGAGCCGCCGCTGCGGCCGTTGCGGTCGGCGAGCAGGCCCGCCAGCGTGCTGAGCGCGATCTCCGGCGGCGTGCGCGAGCCGATGTCGAGCCCGATCGGCCGGTGCACGCGGGCCACCTCCTCCGGGGCCACCCCGAGCGCGGCCAGCGCCGCGACGTGCGGGCCCTCGTGCCGGGGGTTGCCCATGACGCCCACCCAGCGCACCGGGCGGGCCAGGGCGTCGCGCAGGACCTCCCCGAGCTCGGGCCGGTGGTGGTCGGTGACGACGACGTCGGTGTCGCCGGGGACGACGTCCCCGTCCAGCTCGGCGAACCGGGCGACCTCGCCGCCGCGCGCCGGGTCGGGGTCGAGCACCAGCGTGCGGAAGCCCAGCTCCGGGCCCCAGCGGCGCAGCACCTCGGCGACCGGTGAGGCGAAGACGGCGACCAGCACCCGTCCGGTTGCCTCGGGGGACGGGGCACCGTGGGCGACGCCGCAGGTCGGGTCGGGTTCGGTCATGTCCGCATCCTCGCCGCGGCCGGCGCCGCCCCGCCACCGCGTCTGGTGGGATGGTCGGGTCGCCGGTGCCGGAACCGGCGCCCGCCCGAGGAGGGTCCGAGTGCAGTACGCCGAGTCCGTCGTCGACCTGGTCGGCAACACCCCGCTGGTGCGGCTGACCTCGGTCACCCGCGACCTGGGTCCCGACGCGCCGCTGGTGCTGGCCAAGGTCGAGTACCTCAACCCCGGCGGCTCGGTGAAGGACCGCATCGCCGTCCGCATGGTCGATGCCGCCGAGGCCAGCGGCGCGCTGCAACCCGGCGGCACGATCGTGGAGCCCACCAGCGGCAACACCGGCGTCGGCCTGGCGCTGGTCGCCCAGCAGCGCGGCTACCGGTGCGTCTTCGTCTGCCCGGACAAGGTGGGCCAGGACAAGGTCAACGTGCTGCGGGCCTACGGCGCCGAGGTCGTCGTCTGCCCCACCGCCGTCGACCCCGCCGACCCGCGCTCGTACTACTCCGTCTCCGACCGGCTGGCCCGCGAGACCCCGGGCGGGTGGAAGCCCGACCAGTACGCCAACCCGGCCAACCCGCAGTCGCACTACGAGACCACCGGGCCGGAGGTCTGGGCGCAGACCGACGGGCGGATCACGCACTTCGTCACCGGCATGGGCACCGGCGGCACGATCAGCGGCACCGGGCGCTACCTCAAGGAGGTCTCGGACGGCCGGGTCCGGGTCATCGGCGCCGACCCCGAGGGCTCGGTCTACTCCGGCGGTACCGGGCGGCCCTACCTCGTCGAGGGCGTCGGCGAGGACTTCTGGCCGTCGACCTACGACCCCGGGATCGCCGACGAGGTCATCCCGGTCAGCGACGGCGACTCCTTCGCCATGACCCGGCGGCTGGCCCGCGAGGAGGGCCTGCTGGTGGGTGGCTCGTGCGGGATGGCGGTGGTCGCCGCGCTGCGCGCCGCCGAGCGGCTCACCCGGGACGACGTCGTCGTCGTCCTGCTGCCCGACGGCGGCCGCGGCTACCTCGGCAAGATCTTCAACGACGCCTGGATGGCCGACTACGGCTTCCTGGGCGCCGCCTCCGGGGAGACCGTCGGCGAGCTGCTGCACACCAAGTCCGGCGAGACGCCGACGCTGGTGCACACCCACCCGAACGAGACCGTCCGCGACGCGATCGACATCCTGCGCGAGTACGGCGTCAGCCAGCTGCCCGTCGTCCGGGCCGAGCCGCCGGTGACCGCGGGCGAGGTGGTCGGCTCGGTCGACGAGAAGACGCTGCTCGACGCCCTGTTCGAGGGTCGGGCGCGGCTGGGCGACCGGGTGGAGAAGCACATGTCCGCGCCGCTGCCGATCATCGGCTCGGGCGAGGCCGTCCAGACCGCCGTCGCCTCCCTCGGCTCGGCCGACGCGCTGCTGGTGCACGTGGACGGCAAGCCGGCCGGCGTCGTCACCCGGCAGGACGTCCTGGGCCACCTGGCGGGGCTCGCGCCTACGGTGACCCGGTGACCTCCACCGACCGGCTGCCCGGCTTCAACACCCGGGCGATCCACGCCGGGCAGGAGCCCGACCCGGCCACCGGCGCCGTGATCGTCCCCGTGCACCTGACCACCACCTACAAGCAGGACGGCGTCGGCGGACTGCGCGGCGGCTACGAGTACAGCCGCAGCGGCAACCCCACCCGGACGGCGCTGCAGGAGGCCCTGGCCGCCCTGGAGCAGGGGTCGCACGGCATGGCCTTCGCCTCCGGGCTGGCCGCGGAGGACACCCTGCTCCGGACGGTGTGCGAGCCCGGCAGCCACGTCGTCCTGGGCGGCGACGCCTACGGCGGGACCTACCGGCTCCTGTCGAAGGTGGCCGCCCGCTGGGGGGTCGAGCACACCCCGGCCGACCTGAACGACGTGGACGCGCTCCGGGCCGCGATCCGCCCGGAGACCCGGGTCATCTGGTGCGAGACCCCGACCAACCCGCTGCTGAACATCGCCGACATCGCGCTGCTGGCCGAGGTCGCCGCCGACGCGGGCGCGCTGCTCGTCGTCGACAACACCTTCGCCTCGCCGTACCTGCAGCAGCCGCTGACGCTCGGCGCGGACGTCGTCGTGCACTCGACCACCAAGTACCTCGGCGGACACTCGGACGTCGTCGGCGGGGCGCTGGTCGTCTCCGACGCGGAGCTGGCCGAGCAGCTGGCCTTCTCGCAGAACGCGATGGGTGCCGTGGCCGGCCCGTTCGACGCCTGGCTGGTGCTGCGGGGCCTCAAGACCCTCGGCGTCCGCATGGACCGCCACCAGGCCAACGCCGCGCGGGTGGCCGAGTTCCTGCTGGGGCACCCGGCCGTCACCGGCGTGCTCTACCCGGGGCTGCCCGACCACCCGGGCCACGTCATCGCCGCCCGACAGATGTCCGGCTTCGGCGGGATGCTGTCGTTCCGGCTGGCCGGCGGCGAGGACGCCGCCCTGCGGGTGTGCGAGCGGGCCGAGGTGTTCACGCTGGCGGAGTCCCTCGGCGGCGTGGAGTCGCTCATCGAGCACCCGGGCCGGATGACCCACGCCAGCGCCGCCGGCTCGCCGCTGGAGGTTCCGGGCGACCTGGTCCGGCTGTCGGTCGGCATCGAGGACGCCGAGGACCTGCTCGCCGACCTGGAGCAGGCCCTCGCCTGAGCGGGCGCCGAGGCGGGACCGCCGGTCCTCAGCGCCCGGCGGGGTCGACCAGGTCGGTGTAGTCGGGGTGCCGCTCGATCCAGGCCCGGATGAACGAGCACTGCGGCACGACCCGCAGCCCCCGCGACCGGACGTCGTCCAGCGCGCCCCGGGCGAGGGTGCTGCCCACGCCGCTGCCCTCCTGGTCGGGGTCGACCTCGGTGTGGGTGAACACCACGGCGTCGCCCTGTCGCCGGTAGGCGGCCGAGCCGAGGACGCGGTCGCCATCCCGGACCTCGTAGCGGGCGGAATCCGGCACGTCTTGGACGGTGAGCTGCATGACGGCGGCAACCCCGCCCGGTCCGGCGCTGTTCCACGGCCGGCCGGGGAACGAGCGAGGGCCCGGTCACCGTGGTGACCGGGCCCTCGTCCAGGAGTAGCGGGGACAGGATTTGAACCTGTGACCTCTGGGTTATGAGCCCAGCGAGCTACCGAGCTGCTCCACCCCGCGTCGCACCTCCACCCTACACGCCACCGCGCGGCCCCGCCGCCGGGGTCCCGCCCGGGCGCACGCGCGCCTTCCGGTCCGGAGCCCGGCCGCCACCTACAGTTCCCGTCGTGACGGCGGAGGTGGCGACGAGCAGCTTCCGCGGCGAGCCCCAGCCGGTGCAGGTGCTCCACGCCGGCGTCTGGTTCCCCGGCGAGCTGCTGGGGTGGCGGTTCGACGAGGCGGGGGCCTGCCGGGTCCGGGTCCGCTGCGTCGTGGGCGGGCTGCGGCACACCGCGTGGACCGACCTCGCCCACCTGCGACTGCCGGAGACCGCACCCGCCGCCCCGCCGCCGGCCCGGGGCATCGACGACACCGGCCCGCACCCGCTGCTCCCCCCGCGGGACCGGCACCCGCTGCGCACCGCGCTCCCCCACCCACGCCGGGCCGGCCTCGTGGAGTGGCTCGCCACCCCCTGACGGCACTCCCGCGACCGCGTCCGCCGGCCTCCCCGGCGGCCCGGCCGCGGCCCTATGCTGGGTCCGGCGTGCCTCACGCCCAACCCCAGATCGGCCCTCCACGCGGGCCGGCCACGCGGGGCAAAGGGGACTGCGAGAGCCTCGGGGCGCTGCACGGCCTGGCGGATCGGACTCCCGGACCCCACGGCTGCGGCGGCGGACGGCGCGTGGAGCCCGACGCCGCGGACGCAGCCGGGAGAGCCCGACCATGACCACCGCCAAGCACCTCAAGGCCCGCGTCCGCGCGCGGATGGCCCGCACCGGCGAGCGGTACGCCGTCGCCCGGGCGCACGTCGTCGGCGCAGGCGCCGGTGATCCCCACCCCGTCGTGGACGCCGGCTGGCACCTGCGCGGAGGCACCGACCCGGACGCCGCCGCCCTGGCCAACGTGCTCGCGCACCGCGGCGTCACCGGCCCCGACGGCCCGCTGACCGAGCCGCTGCTGCTCGTCGTCGGAGGCGGTCTCGGAGCCGGTTACATCCTCTGGGAGTTCGCGCACGACGACAGCCGGGTCGTCACGCTCGGCTTCACGCACTCCTGGCAGTACTTCGACCGGCGCCTGGCCACCACCGTGGACCGGCTGGGCATCGAGGCGACGTGGTCCCGCACCGGTGGCGCGGCGGGCGCGGCGACGGCGCTGGCGTCGGCCCTCGCGGCCGGCGACCCGGTGATCACCTGGCCGGACCGTTACCACCTCGGCTACTGGCACCTCCCCGCGTTCCTCGACGGCGGCGGCGGGCACCCGGTCGTCGCCTACGCCTCCTCGGGGACCGGCCCGGGCGCCCGCGTGCACGTCGACGACCGCACGCTCGCACCGCTCACCGTGCCGGCCGCCGACCTCGACCGGGCGCGCGCCCGGGTCGGCAGCTACCGGAACGCGATGCTGCTCGTCTCCGCCTCCGGCACCGTCGTCCCGGCCGACCGGCTGCGTGCGGCGGTGCGGGCCGGGCTGGAGGCGATGGTGGACCAGCTCGGCGGCTCCTCCACCTCCTTCGCGCTGCCCGCCTGGCGCAAGTGGTCCCGGCTGCTCGTCGACCCCCGCGCCGCGAAGGGCTGGCCGAGCGTGTTCGCCGACCGGCGCGGACTCCTCCGGGCCCTGGCCAGCGTGTGGGAGGGCGTCGAGCCCGCGGGGATGACCGGCGGCCACCTGCGAGCGCTGTTCGCCGACGGGCTCGAGCAGGCCGCCGCGGTCCTCGACCGGCCCGACCTGGCCGCCGAGGCACCGCGGTGGCGCGGGATCGCGGACCGGTGGCACGCCCTGGCCGAGGCCGCCCTGCCCGACGACGTGCCGGCGATCGCCCGGCTGCGGGAGCTCACCGCGGCGGTCGCCGGCGCGGTCGCCGAGGGCGACGCCGGGGCCGCAGAGCGGGCCGCGGCGGCCGAGGAACTGTGGCGGTTGCGGGCCGAGCACGCCGACGCCCCGCCGCTGGACGAGGCGCGCGTCGCCGCCGTCCTGACCGACATGAGCGGGCACCTGGCAGCGATCTGCGACGCCGAGGCCGCGGCGGTGACCCGGCTCGGCGGCCTCCTGGGCGACCCGACGTCCTAGGAGTCCGACGCCGACGCGACAGTGGCCCCTCACCGGAGCTGTGAGGGGCCACTGTCGTCTCGTAGCGGGGGCAGGATTTGAACCTGCGACCTCTGGGTTATGAGCCCAGCGAGCTACCGAGCTGCTCCACCCCGCGTCGGTGCGACCACTCTACCCGCGGCCGGGTCACCGTCACACCCGACCCGGGGGCGCGGGCTACGTTGGTGCCGGCGTCCCGTCGGAGTGGCCGTCGCACCAGCACCCCGAGGGCCCGGAGGGAACCACCGATGTCCGCCGCAGCCGTGACCACCGCGGAGTCGGAGTGGGCGACCGGCACCCTCGACCTCGCGGGCTACCTCGACCGGATCGGAGTCCCGGGACCGGTGGCGCCGACAGCGGCCACCCTGCACGCGCTGCACCGGGCCCACGTCGCCCGGGTCCCGTTCGAGAACCTCGACGTGGTGCTCGGCCGCACCGTCCCCGTCGACCTCGACGGCGTGCAGGCCAAGCTCGTCTCCCGGCGCCGCGGCGGGTACTGCTACGAGCACGCGACCCTCTTCGCCGCCGTCCTCACCGAGATCGGCTTCTCGGTCGACCGGCTGCTGGCCCGGGTCGGCCTGAACCCGCTCCGCCCGCGGGCGCGCACCCACATGGCCCTGCACGTCCGGGCCGCGGACGGCGAGTGGCTGGCCGACGTCGGCTTCGGCAACGCCCTGCTCGAACCGCTGCCGTGGGGCGAGACCGGCTGGCACCGGCAGGGCGGCTGGACCTACCGGATGACCCGCGGACCCGAGCGCACCTGGCACGTCGAGCAGCGGACCGGGGACGAGACGGCGGTGCTGTACGGCATGGTGGACGAGCCGGTGCACGCCTCGGACGTCGTCATGGCCAACCACTTCACCTCGACCCACCCCTCCTCGCCCTTCGTCGGCCAGCTCGTCGCCATCCACAAGGACGACGACGCGTTCGTCCGGCTGCGCGGGGCTCTCCGCACGGTGGAACGGCCCGACGGCACCAGCGAGGAGCGTCGGCTGACCCCCGACCAGGTCGTCGCCGCGCTCCGGGACGACGTCGGCGTGCCGGTGTCGGACGCGGACGCCGCGGCGCTCGAGGCCACCCTCGTCGCGTGACCCGGAGCGCGGTGCCCGGAGACAGCGAAGGCCCCCCACGCTGAGCGTGAAGGGCCTTCGACCGGAGTAGCGGGGGCAGGATTCGAACCTGCGACCTCTGGGTTATGAGCCCAGCGAGCTACCGAGCTGCTCCACCCCGCGTCGGTGACACCAGACTACCCCCGCCGGGGACCGGCGCCCACCCGGCCCCCGGTGGGCCCGACCACACCGGCCGGGGCGGGACTCGCGTCCCGCCCCGGCCGGGGCGGCTCAGCCTCCGGGCTGGCCCGCCGCGGCGGCCTGTGCAGCCTGGTAGGCGTCGACGGCGGCCTGCAGGTCCTCCAGCGCCTGACCCTGCTCGGCGAAGTTGCCCGAGCGCTGCCCGCTCTCCAGCGCCTGCAGCGCCGAGTTGATCGCGTCCACCGCCTGCTGGAGCTCCGGGGTGTCCGGCGTCCCGCCGTCGGCCGGCGGCGCCGGCGTGGTGGGCTCGGTGGGCTGGGCCGGCTGCTCCGGCGTCGCCGGGGCCTCGCCGGAGTCCGTCGCCGACTCCCCGGCTCCGGCGCCGAACACCTGGTCCAGCGCCTCGGCCAGCGTGTCGGCGTAACCGACCCGGTCGCCGTAGTTCACCAGCACCTTCTGCAGCAGCGGGAAGGAGTTCTCCCCCGTCCCCTCCACGTACAGCGGTTCGACGTAGAGCAACCCGTCCTCACCGATCGGCAGCGTCAGCAGGTTGCCGAACACCGCCCGCGACTCCTGGCTGTTGAACAGGGTGAGGTCCGGGCGCACCTGGTTGTTGGTGATGAAGGACTGCTGCACCTGCTGCGGCCCGCGGAACGGGGTGTTGCCCGGCAGTCGCAGCACCTGGATCTCGCCGTAGGTGTCCGGGTCGCTGGACGCCGAGATGAACGAGGAGAGGTTCTCCCGGCGGAAGGCGTTCAGCGCACTGGTGAGCTGGAAGCTCGCCGCCTCGTCCCCGGGCCGCTGGGCCAGGATGTAGTACGGCGGCTGCGCCTCCTGGGTCTCCTGCGTCGGGTCGGCCGGCACCTGCCAGCGGTCGTTCTGGTTGTAGAAGTCGACCGGGTCGGAGACGTGGAAGCGGGTCAGGATGTCCCGCTGCAGCTTGAACAGGTCCTCCGGGTAGCGCACGTGGCTGACCAGGTCGTCCGACATCTGGTCGCGGTCCTCGATGACGCCGGGGAAGGCCTTCCGGAAGGTCTGGAGGACCGGGTCCTGCTCGTCCCAGGCGTAGAGCCGCACGGTGCCGTCGTAGGCGTTCACCGTGGCCTTCACCGAGTTCCGGATGTAGTTGAACTGCTCGTTGGGCAGCGCCGTCGTCCCGGTCCCGGTGAGCGCGTCCGAGGCGGCCTCGCCCAGCTCCATCGGCTCCGAGTACGGGTAGGAGTCCGACGTCGTGTAGCCGTCGAGGATCCAGACGATCTCGCCGTCGATCACCGCCGGGTACGGGTCGCCGTCCACCTGCAGGAACGGTGCGGCCTTCTCCACGCGGTCCCGCGGGTCGCGCACGTACAGCACCCGCGACTGGTCGTTGACGGCGCTGGAGAGCAGGAAGTTGCGCTCCCGGTAGTAGATCGCGAAGGTCAGCTGCCGGAAGAAGCTGCCGATCGCGACGCCGCCCCCGCCGTCGTAGGTGTTGTTGATCTGGCCCTCGTCGGAGCCGTCCTCGGGCTGGTCGAACTCGCGCGGGGTGGCCCCCCCGGGCGCACCGACGACCGAGTAGTCGTCGATGAGCTCGCCGTAGTAGATGCGGGTCTGCTCGACGTCGATCGTGCCGGTCGTGGGCAGGTCGCGGGTGGTGAAGTTCGGCTCCCCGCCCTCCTGCCCGGCGACGACCTCGTTCGCCGGGGCGGCCACGAACCCGTTGCCGTGCGTGTAGACGGTGTGCCGGTTGATCCAGGTGTCCTGGTTCTCCGACAGCGCCTCGCTGTTGAGCTCGCGGACGGCGACCACGTAGTCCCGCGTCTCGCCGTCGATCGTGTAGCGGTCGATGTCGAGCTTCTCGGGGAAGCCGTAGACGTTGCGGATCTGCTGGCGGGCGGTGAACGTGTCGGCCAGGACGTTGGGGTCCAGGAGGCGGGCGTTGGGGATGGTCTGCGTGTCGTTGCGCAGGGCCGCCAGCGCCGCGTCGGTGTCCACCTCCTCGCCGGTGCTCTGCTGGGCGTAGTTCACGTACTCGACCTCGGTGAGGTCGTAGGCCTCGCGGGTCGAGGCGATGGCCCGCTCGATGTAGTCCGACTCCCGCTGGTCGGCGCTGGGCCGGACGACGAACTGCTGCACGATCGCCGGGTAGGCCACGCCGATGACCAGGCTGGACAGCAGCAGCAGCACCAGGGCCGCGGCCGGCAGCCGGAAGTTGCGGACGACGACGTTGGCGAAGAACGCGATGGCGCACACGGCCGCCGCGAACACCAGGATCGTCTTGGCCGGCAGCAGCGCGTTCACGTCGGTGTAGCTGGCGCCGGTGAACAGCTCGCCGCGGTCGGAGTAGACCAGCCCGTAGCGGTCCAGCCAGTAGGCGAGCGCCTTGAGCGCCACGAACACCCCGAGCAGCACCGACAGCTGCACCATCGCCGCGGAGGTCAGCTTCTGCCCCGGCGTCTGCAGCCGGAGGCCGCCGAAGACGTAGTGGGTGAGCAGCGAGCCGATCAGCGACAGCAGCACGATCGCGAAGCCGAAGCCCAGCAGCAGCCGGTAGAAGGGGTAGTCGAAGACGAAGAACGAGGTGTCCAGGCCGAACTGGGGGTCGGTCGTGCCGAAGTCGGTGGCGTTCCGGAAGGTCAGCCAGGTCTCCCAGTTGCCCTGCGCGGTGAAGCCGGCGAACAGGCCCAGGACGACGGCGACCGCGGTGAGCACCAGGGTGCGCCGCGGCTCCAGGGACTGCCGGTAGCGCTCGAGGTTCTGCTGCTCCAGCGACATCGGCCGGAACGTCGGGCGGAACCGGTAGGCCAGGTAGATGGCCAGCGCGGTCAGGCCGCCGGTGGCGACACCGGCGACGGCGAACAACAGCGCGCGGGTCTGCAGTTCGGTCCAGAAGACCTCGGTGAAGCCGGTCTCGTCGAACCACAGGTAGTCGACGTAGACGTTGGTCAAGGTCCCGATGGCCGTGAACAGCACCAGCAGCACGGCGATGGCCCCGATGACCACCTTCGCGCGCCGCGAGAGCGTCGGCACGGACACGGGGGGCCGCATGGCCACGAGCGGTCTCCTTCAGTTCGCAGTCGTGGCGGTCAGCCACGGGTGTTCCGGTCGCGGACGGCCGGGCGGACGCGGACAGGCGCCCCCGGCACCGATCCGGTCAACCCAGACCAACGCGCGGGACCGCCCCGGGTTCCCGGGGTCCGCTCCTGCCGACAGCTTCCCCCACCTGGCGCGCGAGGGGGGCCGGGGAGGTCCCGACACCGGCGGGCCGGTCCGGGTCAGCAGGGCTCCGGCGTCCGCCCGGCCCGGAAGTCCTCCAGCGCCTGCAGGGCGTCGTCCAGCGTGGCCACCCGGGCGACGGTGAGGCCGGGCTGGGGGGTGGCCAGCGCGTCGGCGCAGTTGCCGGCGGGGGCGAGGAACAGCTCGGCGCCGATGTCCCGGGCGGCGACCATCTTCAGCTGCACGCCGCCGATCGGCCCGACGGTCCCCGAGGCGTCGATGGTCCCCGTGCCGGCGACGGAGGCGCCGCCGGTCAGGTCGGTGTCGCCCACGAGGTCGAGGATCCCCAGGGTCAGCATCAGGCCCGCGGACGGGCCGCCGACGTCCTCCACCCGGATGTCGATGTCGAAGGGCGCGGAGGGCTGCTCGCGGATGAGGACGCCCAGCAGCGAGCCGTCGCGCTCCTCGGCCGCGCGCGTGGTGACCGTCGCCGTCCCCCGCTCCCCGAGCCGGGTGTAGGCCACCGTCACCGGCGTCCCGCCGGGGATCGAGGCCAGGACCGCGTCCAGCGTGGCGGCGTCCGGCGTCGGCCGGCCGTCGAGGCTCTCGAGGGCGTCGCCCTCCTCGAGGCGGCCCTCGGACGGCGAGTCGTCGGCCAGCCCCCGCACGACCACCTTCACCGGGTAGTCCAGCGCCGCCAGCGCCGCGGTCTCGGCCGCCTCCTCAGAGGTGAGGAAGGCCTCCCGGTTGGCCTCCCGGGTCTCCTCCTCGGTGCGGTCGGCCGGGTACACCGACTCCTCCGGGACGACGCTCACCTCGTCGTCGAACCAGCCCAGCACCGCCTCGACGAGGCTGAGGCCGGCGCGGCTCACCCCCACGGTGGTGAGGGTCAGCTCACCCTCGACGTCGTTGCGCTCGCGGCCCTCGACGCTGATGACCGGCTCGCCCTCGACCTCGCCCAGGGTGTTGACGGTGGGCCCCGGGACCTGCGCGACGTAGGGCACCGGCAGCGCGGCGCCGAGCACGCCGAAGACGACGAGCAGCACCGCACCGACGCTGAGGACGGCGATCCGACGGGTCACGACGGGCCAGCATAAGAGGCGTCGCTGTGCCCGCCCGCCGGTTCCGCTGCGGGCGGACGCGCCTCCCGCGCGAAGATCACGCGTCTACCGTGGTGGCATGAGCGACCTGCCGTTCGGCTTCGGACTCCCCGACCGCGACCCCGAGCGTCGCGACGAGCAGGGGTCGGGCGCCGGCAACGACCCGTTCGGGCTGGGTGCCCTCTTCGGCGGCGCGGGCGGCGCCGGGACCCCGGAGGAGCTGCTGGGCAAGATGCCGCTGTTCGCCGAGCTCCAGAAGCTGATGAACTGGTCCGGCGGCCCGGTGAACTGGGACCTCGCCCGCCAGGGCGCCATCAGCTCCCTGGCCGCGGGCTCCCAGCCGACGTCCGACGCCGAGCGGACCGCGGTCGCCGAGGCGCTGCGGCTCGCCGACCTCTGGCTGGACCAGGTCACCGAGCTGCCGTCCGGCGTGGACCGGACGCTGGCCTGGTCGCGGGTGGAGTGGGTGGAGCAGACCCTCCCCGCGTGGACGGCGCTCATCGACCCGCTGGCCGAGCGCGTGGTGGCGGCCATGACCAGCGCGCTGCCGGCCGAGGCCGCGGCCATGGCCGGCCCGCTCGGCGGGCTGATGGGCCGCATGGGCGGGGTCATGTTCGGCGCCCAGGTGGGCCAGGCGCTGGGCCGGCTGTCCGGCGAGGTGCTCACCAGCACCGAGATCGGGATCCCGCTGGCACCGGCCGGCACCGGCGTCCTCCTGCCGCAGAACGTGGCCGAGTTCGCGACCGGCCTCGACCGCCCCGCCGACGAGGTGCGGCTGTTCCTGGCGCTGCGCGAGGCCGCCTCCCAGCGGCTGTTCGCCCACGTGCCGTGGCTGCGCCAGCAGCTGCACGACGCCGTGCACGCCTACGCCCGCGGCATCAACGTCGACCGCGAGGCCATCGAGCGCGGCATCAACGAGGCGATGGGCTCGATGGGCGGCATCGACCCGAGCAACCCCGAGAGCATCCAGCAGCTGCTGGGCAGCGGGCTGCTCGAGCCGGAGGAGACCCCCGAGCAGCAGATGGCGCTGCGCCGGCTGGAGACCCTGCTCGCCCTCGTCGAGGGCTGGGTGGACGCGGTCGTCGCCGCGGCGGCCGGCGACCGGCTGCCCGGACACGGCGCGCTGGCCGAGACCATGCGCCGGCGACGGGCTTCCGGCGGCCCCGCCGAGCAGACCTTCGCGACCCTCGTCGGCCTGCAGCTGCGCCCCCGACGGCTGCGCGACGCCGCCACCGTCTGGGGCGCGATGGCGCAGCGGTACGGCAGCGAGGGGCGCGACCGGCTGTGGTCACACCCCGACCTGCTGCCCACGTCCGACGACCTCGACGAGCCGCTGGACTTCGTGGCCCGCCAGGGTGTGGACGACGAGCTGCGCGCGCTGACCGACGAGCCCGACCCGGGCGAGGCGGGTCCCGACCAGGCGCGCCGCGACGAGCCGGGCGGCGACGAGCCGCGCGGGGACGCCTGACCCCAGTCGCCCGGCAGGGGTCCCGCCGCGAGCGTGCGAGCGGGGAGGAGGACGGGGTCCTTCCACGGTGGGGGCAGGGGGTCCCGCCTCGGCTCCTGGCCCCTGCAGGGTCCCGCCTCGGCTCCTGGCCCCCTGCAGGGTCCCGCCGCGAGCGTGCGAGTGGTGGGGGGCAGGGGTCCTTCTTCAGTCGACCAGATCGTCCCCGGTCGCGGCGCCGTCCCCGGCGGCGTTGGCCAGCTCCACGCCCTCGAGGAAGCCCCGGGCGCGCTCGGCCCGCGGATAGCGGGCGACCAGGGCCCAGAACCGCGCGTCGTGGCTGGGCTCGATGAGGTGGGCGAGCTCGTGCACGAGGACGTAGTCGACGACGTACTCCGGCATGGTGCGCAGCCGGCTGGACAGCCGGATGGTGCGGTCGGCCGGCGTGCAGGAACCCCAGCGGCGCTGCTGGTTGTCGACCCACCGGACGCTGGCCGGCTGGGGCACGCCGTCGAGGTGCGCCTCCGACAGGGCCCGGGCGCGCGACATCAGCTCGCCGTCCCCGCCCAGGGACCGCCGGCGGCGCTCCTCACGGGTCTGCAGCTTGGCGACCATCTGCGCGACCCAGCGGCGCTCCTCGGCCGGGCTGAACGCCGCCGGGATGAGCACGATCGTGCGCCCGGACTCCCGGTAGGCGGTGACCGTCCGGCGCCGGCGGGCGCTGCGGCGCACCTCGACGTCGTCCCCGACCGCGGTCGCCGACGGAGCCCGCTGCGCGGGCACGGCACGGGCGGCCCGGGCGCCCTCGTGCGGGCGGCGGGCCGGAGCGGGGGTGCGCGAGGGGTCGGGGGTCGTTCCGGGCACGGGGGCACGGTAGTTGGCCCCGGGCGGAGACGCCCTGCGCACCTCCACCCGCACGGGTCCATGTCGCACGGACGGTGGACATCCGGGTGCCCGTCCCGGGGACCGGCCCGACCGGTCGCCGTCCACAGTGACGACGGGGGTCCCCGTGCAGGTGGGGCCTCGGTTGCGGGTCCCCACCGCGGTGGGGGCACTCCCACTGTCCCCCGGTTCCGCACAGCGACACGCCACGGCGTCCCCACGCGCTCCACAGGTCTGTCCACAGGCTGTGGGCAGCCGCTCCCCGTCGGCAGCGAGTGGGCCGGAGCGGCACGGGTAGCGTTCCGGCGACGGCGCCCGGTGGGGACGCCGAGCAGTCCGGAGAGAAGGAGGCACCGTGGCGGAGAGCTACAACGGCTACTGCGTGAAGTGCAAGGAGAAGCGCGACTTCGACGGCGAGGTCAAGGTCAGCGAGTCCGGCCGCCGCATGGCGCAGGGCACCTGCCCCGTGTGCGGCACCAAGATGAACCGGATCCTCGGCAAGGCCTGACCGCCACCGGCCACCGATGGCGGCGCCCGCACCCCGCGGGCGCCGCCGTCGTCGTCTCTCGCTCCTGCGGCCGGACCGGCCCCCTGTGGACGGATGCACCCGCTGTGGACGGTGCCGGCGCTGCCGGCCGCGGCGCTGTCACCCTGCCCGGGTGAACGACAGCGCCCACCCCCTGCTCCCCCCGACCGTGCCGCTGTTGCGGCTGACCGGGCCCGGCGGCACCGCCGTCCAGGTGGGCGGCACCGACACCGCCGACGGGTTGCTGGTCGCGCCCTGTCCCGACCAGCTGCGGGCCCTGCTGCGCGGCCTCGACGGCCGTCGCACCCAGCGCAGCGTCGTCGACGAGGCGGCTCGCGCCGGGCACGAGCCGGCCGCCGTCACCGCCGTGCTCGACGGGCTGCGGGCGACCGGCCTGCTGGTCGACCTCGACGCCGCCGACCTGCTGGCCGGCGACGCCGGGCCGGCCGCGGCGGCCCGCACCCGCGCCGAGCTGCCCGCGGTCGCCGGTGCCGCCGCTCGCGACGGCTCGCCGTCCCCGTGGCGGGCCCGGCGCTCGGCCGCGGTCGTGGTCGAGGGCGCCACACGGGTCGGGGTGCCGCTGGCGGCGGTGCTGGCGGCCAGCGGGGTGGGCCGGGTGAGCGTCCGCGACGGGGGCGTGACCACGGCCGGGGACACCGTCGTGGGCGGGCTCGACGCCGCAGACGAGGGCCGTTCGCGGGCGCTCGCCGCGGCCGACGCCGTCCGCCGGGCCAGCCCGCTGGCCGACCTGCGCCCCCTGCCGGCCGGGTCGTCGGGCGACCTCGTCGTGCTGACCCGGCCGTGGGCGGCCTCCGACCCGCTGGTCGCCGGGCTGCAGCGCGCGGGCGTGCCGCACCTCGTGGCCACCGTGCGCGGGGAGACGGGGGTCATCGGCCCGCTCGTCGTCCCCGGGACCACGAGCTGCCTGCGCTGCGCGGAGCTGCACCGGCGGGACGCCGACCCGCGCTGGCCGGTGCTGGCCGCGCAGCTGACCGCGACCGAGGCGGCGACCGGCGGCGCGACCGTCACCTGCCTCATGACGGCGGTGACCGCGGCGGTCCAGGTGCTGGCCTACCTCGACGGGACCGCGGCTCCGGCGGCGCTCGGGACCACGCTGGAGCTGCGCCCGCCCGACCTCAGCCCCTCCCTGCGCCCCTGGCCGGTGCACCCGGACTGCGGGTGCGCGAGCCCTCCCCCGGCGCCCGTTGGGAGGACATGAGGGCACCACCCGGCGCTGCACCCGCCGATCGGGGGACAATGACGGCAGAGTGCGCCCGCGGCCCCCGGAGGGCCCGGGCCGCCGCGACCGCGGCCGACGAGCGCCAGCGAGGAGGACGCGCGTGTCCGAGACCGAACGGGGGATCCCGCGGGGCTCGGTCTCCCGGACCGCACGGCTGGCCTCGCTGCCGCTGGGCGCCGCGGGTCGGGCCACGCTGGGCATCGGCAAGCGGCTGTCGGGGAGGCCGGCCGACGCGGTCACCGCCGAGCTGCAGCAGCGCACGGCCGAGCAGCTGTTCGCCGTCCTCGGGCAGCTCAAGGGCGGCGCGATGAAGCTCGGCCAGACGCTGTCGGTGTTCGAGGCCGCCGTCCCCGACGAGGTCGCGGCGCCCTATCGCGAGGCGCTGGTCAAGCTCCAGGAGGAGGCGCCGCCGATGCCGGCGCGCACCGTCCACGCGGTGCTCGCCCAGCAGCTCGGTGGACGGTGGCGGGAGCGGTTCCGGCACTTCGACGACGCCCCGGCGGCCGCGGCCAGCATCGGCCAGGTGCACCGGGCGACCTGGCGGGACGGCCGCGACGTCGCCGTGAAGATCCAGTACCCGGGGGCGGCCACCGCCCTCATGGCCGACCTGAACCAGCTGGCCCGCTTCGCCCGGCTGTTCGCGGCGCTGTTCCCCGGCATGGACGTCAAGCCCCTCATCGCCGAGCTGAAGGCCCGGGTGGTGGAGGAGCTCGACTACGGCCTCGAGGCCGACGCCCAGCGGGCCTTCGCCGCCGCCTACGCCGACGATCCGCAGATCGTCGTCCCCCGGGTGGTGGCCAGCGCGCCGAAGGTGATCGTCTCGGAGTGGCTGGAGGGGACGCCGCTGTCGAAGGTGATCGCCTCCGGCACCCGCGAGGAGCGCGACCGGGCCGGGCACCTCATGGCGGTGCTGCACTTCTCGGGTCCCCAGCGCGCGGGCCTCCTGCACGCCGACCCGCACCCGGGCAACTTCCGCCTCGTGGCCGACGGCCGACTGGGGGTCATCGACTTCGGCGCGACCGCACGGCTGCCCGACGGGCACCCCGAGCCGATCGGCCGGCTGGTGCGCTGGGCGCTGGAGGGCCGGGCCGAGGACGTCCTGGCCGACCTGCGCGCCGAGGGGTTCGTGCGGCCGGGGGTCGAGGTGGACGCCCAGGGCGTGCACGACTTCCTGCGGCCGCTGCTGGCGCCGATCGAGGGGCCGCACTTCCACTTCACCCGCGCCTGGATGCAGGAGCAGGCGGCCCGCATCGCCGACCCGCGCAACGAGGCCAGCCGGCTGGGCCGCATGCTCAACCTGCCCCCGGCCTACCTGCTCATCCACCGGGTGACCATCGGGTCCATCGGCGTGCTCTGCCAGCTCGACGCGGCCGGCAACTACCGCTCCGTCCTCGAGGAGTGGCTCCCCGGCTTCACCGCCTGACCCGACCGCGGCGGCCCCCTGGGAACAGCCGGGCGGCCGGGTCCGGACGCACCGGGAGCGTCCGGACC
>NZ_JAQISV010000024.1:0-29018 GCF_048569675.1 Geodermatophilus sp. CPCC 206100 | reverse complement strand
GGGGCGAACCGCCCGCGGCCGGCGCCGGCCCCCCCGGGCGGGCCCCGCCCCCGCCCGCCCCACGCCGTCCTCAGTGGACGGCGGCGCTGGCCCGCGCGGCGCGGCGCGTCGCGTACTCGGCCCGGCGGGCCCAGCGGCGGGCGGCGCGCACCCGGCGGGCGCGCGCGTCGGTGGCGGCCTCGGTGCGCAGCTCGCGCAGCCGGTCGGCGGCCAGGTGGTACTCGATCGTGTGCACGGCGTGTCCTCGGTTCTCTCGTGTGGCCCCGTCCACGGCACCGCCCCGAGTCGGCGGGGGTGGGTGGACG
This sequence comes from Geodermatophilus sp. CPCC 206100, assembly GCF_048569675.1. NCBI lineage: Bacteria > Bacillati > Actinomycetota > Actinomycetes > Geodermatophilales > Geodermatophilaceae > Geodermatophilus > Geodermatophilus sp. CPCC 206100. The sequence goes on along the minus strand of NZ_JAQISV010000024.1, from coordinate 28,713 downwards.
GGGTCCGCTGTCAGGCGGCGACGACCTTGCGCGGGCGACCCCGCGGGCGCTTGCGCGGGATGACCACGCCCCGTTCGAAGATCTCCCCGCCCCACACGCCCCACGGCTCGCCGCGGTCCAGCGCGCCGGCCAGGCACGCGTCACGCACCGGGCAGTCCGCGCAGAGCGTCTTCGCCTGCTCGAGCTGCGCCGGGCTCTCCGCGAACCACAGGTCCGGGTCGTTCCGGCACGGCAGGGGGCGCCGCACCGGTGCCGGGGCCACGGGGGCCGCCGGACGTCGGGGAAGGGGACCGCCGGTCCGGGGGAGCCCGGGTCGGCGGTGGGACATCGGGCGGTCGACTGTCTGCTGCACTGCCGCTCCTCCTCGTACTCGTCGTCCACGGCCGGCGGGGGCCCGCCGACCGGAGTCGGGGCCGGGTGTGCCGCGGAGGAAAAGAGAGAGGCCGCGGACCCGGGGTTCGGGTTCCGCGGCCTCGAGGAGGACCTGGTGAGCGCTAGCTCCGAGGTCTCCCCGGGGAGTGGATCCCGAGGGTGGTGCTGGTGTCCTGCTGGTCGTTCATCGGGCCGAAGACGGCGCCGAAGGCATCCGGCGTGCGCACGAGATCGGTCCCACGGCGGGTGGGCACGAGGTCGGCGAGGCGCTCGGCGCCGCAGACGGGGGTGCCGAGGGCGCGCAGGCGCGTGGCGAACGGTCGCCCGGCGAGGAGGGCGCCCGGACGCACGACGACGGTCCCCGCTCCGGTGACCCCGGTGGGGGCAGTGGTCCACATCGTGCTGGTCATCGTGTCCCCTCCTCCCGGGGTCGGATCCCGGCCGTCGGGCCGGTCTCGGTCTGGTGCGGCTCGGGGCGGTGCCCCGAGCGCGAGATGGACAGTAGGCGGACCCCGCGAAGGGGGTCAACGCATTTAACGCGGTGGTGTCGGGAGGATCGTGTCCGCCCGTTGGCCCTCACCCGCGGTGAGACGTCAGGAGCCGACGGTCGCGAGCACGTCCTCGCCGTAGAGCTCGAGCTTGCGGGACCCGATGCCCGGCAGGGCCGCGAGCTCCCGCAGGTTCGCCGGCCGGCTCTCGGCGATCGCCTGGAGCGTGGCGTCGGTGAAGACGACGTACGCGGGCACCGACGCCGAGGCGGCCGCCTCGCTGCGCCAGGCGCGCAGCCGCTCGAACAGCTCCCCTGCCTCGCCCTCGAGCACGACCTTGGCCTTCTTCGTCCGGCGCGGCGGCGGCGCCGCACTGGGCGTGGACTCGGGGACCAGCCCGGTGAGGAAGCGGCTGCGCGGGCGCGCGCGACGTCCCCCCGGGTTGCGGGCCAGGGACCAGGAGAGGGTCAGCTGCTCCCGCGCGCGGGTGACGGCGACGTAGAGCAGCCGGCGCTCCTCCTCCACCGCCTCGGGACGCGACAGCGACTGGGAGATGGGGAGGACGCCGTCGACCAGCCCGACGACGAAGACGGCGTCCCACTCCAGGCCCTTCGCCGCGTGCATCGAGGCGAGCGTGACGCCCTGCACCGTGGGCGCGTGCTGGGCGTCGGCCCGGGCGGCCAGGTGGGTGACGAAGCCGGCGAGGTCGATCGTGGCGTCCTCGGCCACCAGGTCGACGGCGAGGTCGACCAGCGCGGCCAGCGACTGCCAGCGGTCGCGGGCGGCTCCGCCGGGCGGGGGCCGGTGCTCGACCCAGCCGGTGGAGGCCAGGACGTCGCGCACGGTGGGCACCAGCGCGCCCGGCTCGCTGCCGCCCGCGGCCGCGCCGCGCAGCAGCAGCACCGCCTCGCGCACCTCGGGCCGCTCGAAGAAGCGCTCCCCGCCGCGCAGCACGTAGGGGACGCCGGCGTCGGTCAGCGCGTTCTCGTAGACCTCGGACTGGGCGTTGATCCGGAACAGCACGGCGATCTCGGCCGCCGGCGTCCCGGCGTCGACGAGGGCGCGGCAGGCCAGCGCCACCGCGGCGGCCTCGGTGGGCTCGTCGGGGTGCTCGAAGAACCGCGGCGCGGGGCCCTCGGCGCGCTGGCCGAGCAGCCGCAACCCGGGCAGCCCCCGGCGCCGGGGCGCCTGGCCGATGAGCTTGTTGGCCAGCGCCACCACCTGCGGCGTCGACCGGTAGTCGCGTTCGAGCTTGACCACCTCGGCGTCGGGATAGCGGTCGGCGAAGCCGAGCAGGTAGTCGGGGTCGGCGCCGGTGAAGGAGTAGATCGTCTGGTTGGGGTCGCCGACGACGCAGACGTCGGCCCGCCCGCCCAGCCAGGCGTCGAGCAGCCGCTGCTGCAGCGGGTTCACGTCCTGGTACTCGTCGACGACGAAGGTCCGGTACTGGGCCCGCACCGTGCGGGCGACGTCGTGGTGCTCCTCGAGCGCGTACGCGGTCACCAGCAGCAGGTCCTCGAAGTCGAGGACGCCGTCCCGCTGCTTGGCCGACTCGTAGCCGGCGTACACCTGCGCGACGGCGGCCGGCTCGAACGGCGGCTCGCGGCCGGCGGCCTGCGCGCGGGCCGGGTAGTCCTCGGGCGTGGCCAGCGTGGTCTTGGCCCACTCGATCTCGCTGGCGAGGTCGCGCAGGCTGGTGCGGTCGGTGGACAGCCGGGACCGCGAGGCGGCGGAGGCGACCAGCCGCAGCTTGTTCTCCACCAGGCCCGGCATCGGGCCGCCGAGCACGCGCGGGGCGAAGTAGCGCAGCTGGCGCATCGCGGCCGCGTGGAAGGTGCGCGCCTGCACCCCGCCGACCCCGAGCCCGGCCAGGCGGCTGCGCAGCTCGCCGGCCGCCCGGGCGGTGAAGGTCACGGCGAGGACCTGCTCGGGCACGAAGGCGCCGGCGTGGACGCCGTAGGCGATCCGGTGGGTGATCGTGCGGGTCTTGCCCGTACCGGCGCCGGCGAGGATGCACACCGGCCCGGTGACCGCCTGCGCAGCGGCCCGCTGCTCGTCGTCCAGCTGGGCCAGCACCGCCTCGGCACCGCGCACGAGGCCCGGCGCCCCGGTGCTCTGCGACATCCGCTCCCCGTTCTCCCTCGATGACCGGGTCCATCCTCCCAGCCGGTGCCGACGGGCGGGGGAAGCATCCCCAGGGGCGTCGCGTTGCTCCGGGAGAAGGGGCCGCAGCAGCGGCCGAGACCGACCTGGAGGACCTCCTCGATGAGCGCTGCGACCGCCGCCGTCACGATGTACACCACCACCTGGTGCGGGTACTGCGTGCGCCTCAAGAAGATGATGCAGCGCGAGGGCATCGAGTACGCCGAGGTCGACATCGAGCGCGACGCGACCGCCGCCGAGGTCGTCATGCAGGCCAACGGCGGCAACCGCACCGTGCCGACGCTGGTGTTCCCCGACGGCAGCGCGCTGACCAACCCGAGCATCGACCAGGTCAAGTCGCAGCTGGCGCAGACGTCCGGCTCCTGACGGCGAGTGATCCCCGCGCAGCTGCGTGCAACGAGGCATGATCGGCGGCGCAGGGGCTGCACCCGTGGTCCCCGGACGTCCCGGCCGCCGGCCGGGCCCACCCCGCCGGAGGCTCTCGTCGTGAGTTCGAGCGTCGAGCAGGCAGCCGCCGGAACCGCCTCCCCCGACGACGCGTTCGGGTCGGACGAGCCGGCGGTGGTCGTCGTCCGCACCGGCCGCGGGTGGGCGGTGCTCTCGCCCGGCCGCGCCGAGGACGTCGGGGACCTCGTCGAGGGGATGTCCCTCGCCGACCTCGTCGCCGAGGAGCACGGCGCACTCGTCGAGCCCGGCCGCACCGTGCGCAAGGCCGCACGGGGCCCGGCCGGCGACGCCGCGCCCGACGTCGATCCGCGCGACGCCCGGCTGACCGAGCTGGAGCGCACCGTGGCGCAGCTGGAGCACGCCCTCGCCGCGCGGGTGTCCACCGAGCGCGCGATCGGCGTGCTCGCCGAGCGGCACGGCTCCGCCCCGCGGGCGGCCTTCGAACGGCTGCGTGGTGAGGCCCGGTCCCAGGGCCGCCCGGTCGCCGACCTCGCCCGCGAGGTCCTCGAGAGCCTGGAGTGCGCGGAGCCCGCGTCCCGGCCGCTCGTCTCCCGCTGCCCGGCCGACGGTACCGACCCCGCGAGCCGCTCCCGCGACGGCCGCGGTCCCGCCCCGGAGGGCCGGTCCTGATCCGTCCGGAGCCGCTGACGCCCGAGGCCCTGGCCGACCGGCTCGCCGGCCTGCTGGCCGCGCTGCACCCCGAACCGGGGGCCACCGCGCTGCGCGTGGCCGTGGACGGCCCCGACGTCGCCGCGCCCGAGGGCCTGGCCCGCGCGGTCGCCGAACGGCTGCCCGCCCTGGGCCGCGCCGCCGCCGTCGTCCCGGCCGGGGGCTTCCTGCGCCCGGCCTCGCTGCGGCTGGAGCACGGGCGCACCGACCCCGACGCCCGGTACACCGACTGGCTGGACGCCGGCGCCCTCGCCCGGGAGGTGCTGGACCCCGTCGGTCCCGGCGGGTCCGGGGAGTACCTGCCGGTGCTGTGGGACGTCGCCCGCGACCGGGCCGCCCGCGCCCGTCCCCGGCCGATCCCCGCGGGCGGCGTGCTGCTCGTCCCCGGTCCGCTGCTGCAGGGGCTGGGACTGGGCTTCGACGTCGTCGTCCACCTGCGGGTGACCTCGGCCGCCCGGCGCCGGCGTGCACCCGCCGACCGGGTGTGGGAGCTGCCCGCGTTCGACCGCTACGACGCGGAGGTGGACCCGGTGTCGCTGGCCGACGCCGTGGTGCTGGCCGACTCCCCCGACCACCCCGCCTTCGTGGTGCAGGGCAGGTTCCTCAGCTGAGCTCGCCGTCGACCCACCGGTCGATGATGTGCCGGGCGATGGAGACCGCCGGTGGGAGGACCTGCGGGCCGGTGCCCGAGCGCAGCTCGTCCCGCGTGAACCAGCGGGCCTCCTCGATCTCGGTGGGGTCCAGCCGGAGCGTGGGGTCGCCCTCGAGACGGGCGGTGAAGCCCAGCATGAGCGACTGCGGGAACGGCCAGGGCTGGCTGCCCACGTAGCGGATGTCGCGGACGCGGAGGCCCACCTCCTCGGCGACCTCGCGCGCGACCGCGCCCTCCGCCGACTCCCCCGGCTCCACGAACCCGGCGAGGATGGAGAAGCGTCCGGGCGGCCAGACCGCCTGCCGCCCCAGCACGCACCGGTCGCCGCCGTCGTGGACCAGCATGATCACGGCCGGGTCGGTGCGCGGGAACAGCTCCGCCCCGGTCTCCGGGTCCCGCTGCACCCACCCGGCCCGCTCGATCGTGGTCGCGGCCCCCGACAGCGGGCTGAACCGGTGCCGCTCGTGCCACTCGAGGATCCCGATGGCCTGGGCCAGCAGGCCGGCGTCGAGGTCCCCGAGGTCGGCGCCGACCTCCCGCAGGCCGGCCCAGGAGTCGACCGGGCGGCCGCCGACGGACAGCCGCCGGTCCCCGCGCAGCGCCGCATAGGGGACGCCGTCGGCCTCGCCGAGGTAGATCGCGCCCTCGGGCAACTCGGGCCGTTCCTCCCAGACCAGGCGCGGACCGCCGTCGGCCTCCTCGACCGGGACCGCGCGGCGCTCGTCGACCGTGAGCACCCGGACGGGGCGGCCGCCGGTGGGGTCGGGCAGCGCGCGGGCCAGGTGGCTGCGGTCGTGCGCCGACCGGGACAGGACCGGCACCGGGCCGGCCGGCGCGGGCCGGCTCTGCGGCCAGGATCCCCGCGCCGGGTCGTCGGCGGGCGGGTTGTCTGCGGGCGTGCTGCCGCCCTCGGGGACCGTCACGGAGCCTCGTCCACGGGCGCGGCCGAGGCGCGGACGTCGACCGGACCCAGGGCGCGCAACTCGTCGGCCACCACCTCCGCGTCGCCGACGACGACCGCGGTGAGCCCGGCCGGCTGCAGGTACCGGCGGGCCGCGTCCTGCACCTCCTCGGCGGTGACCTCGGCGAGCGCGCGCTGGTGCTCAGCCAGCCATCCGGGCGCCAGCCCAGCGCCGACCAGCGCCGACAGGGTGCTGGCCAGACCCGCGTGGGTCGAGGTGGACAGCGCCATGCTCCCGAGCACGTAGCGCCGGGCGCCGTCCAGTTCCTCGTCGCTGACGGGGGCCAGCGCCATCCGGCCCAGCTCGTACCAGGTCTCGAGGAACGCCGGCCCGGTCACCTCGGTGGCGACGTCGGCCTCGACGAGGAACGAGGAGGCGGCGGCCAGGTGGTCGACCGAGCTGCGCGGGCTGTAGCTGTAGCCCCGCCGCTCGCGGATGTTCTCCACCAGCCGGGAGGAGAAGTAGCCGCCGTAGACCATGTTGGCCAGCCGGACCGCAGGCAGGTCGGGGTCGGTGCGGCTGGGCGCGGGGCCGCCGAACCGCAGGTTGGACTGCACGGCGCCCGGCCGGTCGACCACCTCGAGGTGGCCGGGGGCCAGCGAGGGCGCCGGCGGGGCGGCCACCGCCGTCCCCTCCCCCGTCCAGCCGGCCAGGGCCGTCCCCACGGCGTCCACGGCGGCGGCCGGGTCGAGGTCCCCGACGAGGACCAGGGTGCTGCCGGTCGGCAGCACCCGCTCCCGGTGCAGCTTGCGCAGCGCCTGGCCGCGGACCGCTCCGACGAGCTCGACCGAGGGCAACTGCTCGGCGTAGGGGTGCGCGCCGTACCGCCGGGCGGCCAGCGCGGTGCGGGCGATGACCCCGGGCTGTGAGCGGGCGATCGAGATGCGCTCGCTGACGCGGGCGCGCTCGGCCTCCACCAGGTCGGTCGGGTAGGTGGCGCCGGTGAGCACCTCGGCGAGCACGCCGAGCACCGGGGCCAGCCCGTCGGCCAGCAGGGTCGTGGCGAACAGCAGCCGGTCGGGGTCGGTGGAGACCGACAGCTCCCCGCCGTGGGCCTGCACCAGCTGGGCGATGCCGGTGGCGTCGTGCGCGGTGGTCCCCAGCAGGACGGCGCCGGACAGGACGGAGGCGCGGGCGGTGTGCTGCGCCGCCGTGCGGGCGGTGGCCGCGGCGAACGGCACCCGCAGCCGCAGCTCCACCAGCGGGACGCCGGGCCGCGGGACGACCACCAGCCGCAGGCCGTTGGGGAGGACCTCCTCGGTGACCGCCAGATCCGGCTGCGGGCGGGGGTCACCCAGGGGAGGGACGAGGTCCGCGGTCATCGACGTCCTCCCGTGGCCTTCAGCTCGAGCACCGCGGCGGTGCCGCGGTCCAGGCCCCGGGCGGCGGCCTGCAGCTGCTCGGGGGCGACCGCGGCCAGCCGGGCGGCCAGCTCGCCGGCCAGCTCGGCGCGGCCGTGGACCAGCTCCGCCGACGCGAAAGCCAGGGTGCGGCCGAGCACCGAGTCGGCCTGGCGCAGCAGCTGGGCCTCGGTGCGCGCCTGCACGCGGGCGAGCTCCTCGGCGCCGACGCCGTCCTTCGCGATCCGGCCGATCTCGTCGTGGACGGCGTCCAGCACCTGCTCGGCGGTCACCGCCGCGGGGTGGTGCACCTGCGTGGTCAGCAGCGTGGCGTCGCGGACGTCGAACGGGTCGCCGAAGAGGCCCACGTAGCTGCTCTGCGCGACCGCGAGCTGGTCGTCGTGCACCAGCCGGCGCTCCAGGCGCGAGGCGTCGCCCTCGCTGAGCAGCTCGGCCAGCAGCACCGTCCCGAGGTAGGTGTCCAGGTCGGCCACCGGGTCGGGGACCCGCCAGCCGATCGCCACCGCGGGCGCCGGGGCCAGCCGGTCCTCGACCACGCCGGTGCGGACCGTCGTCGGCGAGGGCTCACCGGTGTTCGGCGTCGCCGGCACCTCCCGAGCCTCGATCGGGCCGAACCAGCGGCGCACCAGCCGCTCGGTCTCCGCCACGTCGAGGTCGCCGCCCAGGCACAGGACGGCGTTGCCCGGCGCGTAGTAGCGGTGGAAGAAGTCCCGGGCGTCCTCGACCGTCGAGGACTCCAGGTCGACGAAGGAGCCGTAGCCGTCGTGGGTGTTGGCGAAGCTCTCGAACGCGATCTGCGGCAGCTGCAGCCACGGGAAGGCGCCGTAGGGACGGTTGAGCACGTTGACCCGGATCTCCTCCTTCACCACGTCGATCTGGTTGCGGAGGTTCTCCTCGGTGATGGCCGGCGCCGCCATGCGGTCGGCCTCGAGGAAGAGCGCGCGCTCCAGCGCCTCGGCCGGCAGCGCCTCGTAGTAGTTGGTGTAGTCCTGGTGGGTCGAGCCGTTGAAGGTCCCCCCGGCGGCCTGGACCAGGCGGGCGTGCTCCATCTTCGGCACGTGCGCCGAGCCCTGGAACATGAGGTGCTCGAAGAGGTGGGCGAATCCGGTGCGGCCCTCGGGCTCGTTGCGCATGCCGACGTCGTAGGAGACGGTCACGGCGACCACCGGGACGCTGCGGTCGGGTGCGAGCACCACCCGCAGCCCGTTCTCCAGTCGGAAACGCTCCACCGGGTGCCGGAGGGTGAGGTCGGCCCCAGCTGCTGTCACGTCCCGACACTAACCGTGCCCGGGGACCGGCCGCCGCGCGGTGGAGTCCGCGCGCGCGACCGCCGGGCCCGAGCGGGCCCGGCGGTCGCCGGGGGGGGGGGCGGGCGGCCGCGCCGGGCGGGCCGGGGGGGGCGCGGGGGTGGGGGGGGGGGGGGGGGGGGGTCAGTCGTCGTCGCCGCCGCGGCCACGGCCGCGACCGCGCCCGGAGTCGTCGTCGGAGTCGTCGTCGCTGCGGTCCGCGCGACCGTGCGAGTCGTCGCCCGGGCCGTCGTCGCGGCCGTGGCCGCCTCCGACCCGCCCGTCCGAGTCGTCGTACCCGCGCCCGGCGGGAGGAGCGGACGGCGCGGGGGCGGACGGCGCGGAGGGAGCTGCGGAGTCGTCGCTGCCCCGGCCGCGGCCGTTGTCGTCGTCCCGCGGGCCCTCGACGGAGAACCGCGGGGTCCCGTCGACGCAGGTGATCTTCACCTCGAGCTCCTGCCCGGCGGACTTGAACTCGACCTCCCCCGGGCGCGGGGAGTCGTCGAGCCGCCAGCCGGGGGCCGGGGTGCCGGCGAAGGACAGCGCCCCGCCGTCGCAGGTGGCGTTCACGGTGCCGGCGACGGTCACCTGCTCGCCCGCCGTCGAGGCCGCCGGCGCCGGGGCCGGGGCGGGGTCGGGGGTGCTCGGGGAGGCGCCGGACCCGGGGGTCGAGGTGGCCGAGGCCGGCTGCGGAGCCGGCGCCGCGCCGGCGTCGACGGCGGAGACGGCGAGGACCCCGAGGCCGACGACAGCGGCGGCGGAGGCGGTCCAGAGGATGCGGGGGGTGGCGGTCCGTGTCATGGCACAGACCCTGTCTCCGGGCCGGTCAAGCCCACCCTAAGGCGGCATCAAGGGTGGGTGCGGGCGCTCAGAGCACCTCGACACCCTCGACGACCTGGTCGATGACGCCGTAGAGCTCCGCGTGGGTGTTGGGGATGGAGATGTAGAGCAGCGCGGGCGCGGGGCGGCCGACGTCGACCAGCAGCAGCGCCGCCCGCTCCCCCGTCGCGTCGTAGCCCTCGACGTCCCAGGAGAGGTCGAACTCGAGGAGGTGGGCTGCGGCGCCGTCGACCGTGCGCGCCTCGTCGCGCAGCACCCGCTGCCCGTTGGGAGCCGGGTAGTAGTTGACCCGCACGCTGTCGGCCACCCGCGCGACGGTGGTCTGCAGGCTGCCCGGCCCCGCGTAGCCGAGGTCGGGCGCGAGCGGTCCGGAGGTGCACTGGGCGATGAAGGTGCCGCCGTCGGGCGTGAGGTCCTGGGTGGTGAAGAACTGGCCGGCGACCGAGGTGGTCTCGAACACCGGGCCCAGGTCGTACTCGAACCAGCCGTTGCCGAGGTAGGGGTAGGCGATGCCGGCGGCCTCGTCGACGATCCGCACGGTGTCCGGCGGGAAGGCCTGACCGGGCGGCACCACAGGAGCGCCCGGGCCGGCGCCGACGTCCTGCACGGCGCCGGAGGGCCGGCCGACCAGGAGCGCGATGACGACGACGAGCACCAGGCCCAGCACGGAGAGGCCGACCACCCAGGCGGTGCGCCGCCCGGTGGGAGACGGCGCGGGGGCGGCCGCGGCGTACGGCGGGACCGACGGCGGTGACGGGGCGACCGGCACGGGCGCGGCCTGCACGGGCGCCGCCTGGACCTGGACGCCGGGGCCGGCCGGGGTGGTGACGTCGGACCACCGGGCGCCGTCCCACCAGCGGACCGTCCCCGGGGTGCCGTCGGGGTCGGGGTACCAGCCCGGCGGTGCGCTCCCCTGCCCTGCCACTGTCACGTCCTGCACCCTAGGACGGCAGGCCGGCGGTGCCCGGTTCCCCGGTGGGCCGGGCCGGTCGGGCGCCGATGGTCCCGACCGGGCGTCCGGTCACCGGGCGGGGAACCGCACGGCCGCGAGCTCGCGCCACAGGTGCGCCGCCGCCTCCGCGCCGCGGTACAGCATCGGCAGCAGCACCCGCTCGTTCGGCGAGTGGATGCGGTCGGTCGGCAGCCCGGCGCCGAGGAAGACCAGCGGCGCCCCGAGGACGTCGACGAGGTCGGCCTCCGGCCCACTGCCGCCCTCGCGGGTGAACAGCACGTCGGCGGGGTCGCAGTCGTTGGCCAGCCCGATGGCGGCCAGCAGTGCGGCCATCGCCGGGGAGTCCAGGTCGCTCGCGCACGGGGAGACGCCCCCGGGCGGGGTGTGCACCTCGGCTTCGATGCCCTCGGGGAGGCGCGCCTCGACCCAGGCGCGCAGCAGCGGGCCGACGTCCTCCGGGCGCTGGTCGGCGACCAGCCGGAAGGTGATCTTGGCGTGCGCCTCGGCCGGGATGATCGTCTTGTGGCCGGGGCCGGTGTAGCCGCCCCACACGCCGTTGACCTCGGCGGTCGGGCGGGCGCCGATCCGCTCCAGGGTGGTGAAGCCGGCCTCGCCGGTGGCCACGCGGGAGGCGGCCGGGCCGGCCAGCCAGGCCTGCTCGTCGAAGGGCACCCGGGCCATGAGCTCGCGCTCCCGGTCGGAGAGCGGCCGCACCCGGTCGTAGAAGCCGGGCAGGGTGACCCGGCCCCGGTCGTCGTGCAGGCCGGCCAGCAGCGACGCCATGGCGTGCAGCGGGTTGGGGACCGCGCCGCCGAAGGAGCCCGAGTGCAGGTCGACGGCGGGGCCGCGCAGGGTGATCTCGGCGTCGGCCAGCCCGCGCATCGCGACCACCGCGCTGGGCACGTCGGGCGCGGCCATGCCGGTGTCGCTGACCACCACGACGTCGCAGGCCAGCCGGTCGGCTCGCGCGCGCAGCAGCGCCGCGAAGTGCGGCGAGCCGGACTCCTCCTCGCCCTCGACCAGCAGCTTGACGGTGACCGCCGGGGTGGTCCGGCCGGTGGCGGCCAGGTGCGCCCGGATGCCCAGCAGGTGGAAGGCGACGTTGCCCTTGTCGTCGATGGCCCCGCGGGCGTGCAGCTCGGGGCCGTCCGGGCCCTCGACCCGGGTGGGCTCGAACGGCGGGTGCTCCCACAGCTCCAGCGGGTCGACCGGCTGGACGTCGTGGTGCCCGTAGACCAGCGCCACCGGCGCTCCGTCGTCCGCGGAGGGCCACTCGGCGTAGACGGCCGGCGCGCCGGGCGTCGGCCAGATCTCGACCACGGGGAAGCCGGTCCGGCGCAGGGCGGCGGCGAGCCACTCGGCGCTGGCCGCGACGCCGGGAGCGGAGGCCGGGTCGGCGGAGATCGAGGGGATGCGCAGCCAGGCGTCGAGGTCGGCGTGCAGGTCCTCGAGGTGCGCGGTGACGAAGTCGCGTTCGGGGCTGGTCACGGCGCGACGCTAGCGCCGGGCGCGGGGTGGCCCGAGCCCGGCTAGCGTCGGCGGCATGCCGGGACAGCTGCTGCGGGTGGACGTCGGCGACCTCACCTTCGACGTCCGGGCCGACGGGCCCGACGACGGCCGGCCGGTGCTGCTGCTGCACGGCTTCCCCGAGACGTCGCTGTCGTGGGCGGCGGTCACCCCGCGGCTGACCGAGGCGGGGCTGCGGACCTACGCCGTCGACCAGCTCGGCTACTCCCCCGGCGCCCGCCCGGCCGAGGTCGGCGCCTACGCGCTGCCGAGCCTCGCGCAGGTCACCGCCGACCTGATGACCGCGATGGACGTGCCGCGCGCCGACGTCGTCGGGCACGACTGGGGGGCCAGCGTGGCCTGGGCGATGGCCGCCTGGCACCCCGACCGGGTGCGCTCCCTGACCGCGGTCTCCGTGCCGCACCCGACGGCGTTCGCGGGAGCCTGGCGGACCGACCCCGAGCAGCAGGAGCGCTCCGCCTACATCCGGCTGTTCTGGCAGGAGGGCACGGCCGAGGAGCTGCTGCTGGCCGACGGCGCCCGGCGGCTGCGGCGGGTGTTCGGCGGCGACGTGCCGGCCGAGGCGGTCGACGAGTACGTCGCGGTGCTGTCGGCGCCGGGCGCGCTCACCGCGGCGCTCAACTGGTACCGGGCGATGAGCTCGAGCACCCCGGTGGACCGGGTGGCCGTGCCGACGACGTACGTGTGGAGCGACGCCGACATGGCGGTCGGCCGCACCGCCGCGGACGGCTGTGCGGACTGCGTCAGCGGCGACTTCCGGTTCGTGGAGCTGCCCGGCGTCTCGCACTGGATCCCGGAGCAGGCACCGGACCAGCTGGCCGCCGCCGTCCTGGACCGGATCGCCTCCAGCTGAAGGAGGGGTCCGGTCAGCCGGCGACGAGGGCCAGCAGCCCCTGCTCGTCGAGCAGGTCGACCGGGCGCACGGTCACCCCGGCGGCGACGTGGTGGAAGCCGGCGCTGACCCGCTGCACCGGGACGCCGGTCAGCCGCGACCAGCCCAGCCGGTAGGCGGCCAGCTGCACCGCGGCCGCGGCCAGCTCCCCGCCGGACGGCGGCGGGCCGGTCTTCCAGTCGATGACCTCGAAGCCGCCGTCGCCGTCGGCGAACACCGCGTCGATGCGGCCGCGCAGGGTGAGCGGGCCCAGCGGCGTCTCGAACGGCACCTCGACCTCGACCGGCTGCCGCTCGGCCCACTCGCTGGCCAGGAACGCCTCCTGCAGGTCGGCCAGCGCGCTGTCGGGCACGGCCAGCTCGTCGCCGGACCCGGGCAGCTCGTCCAGGTCGAGCAGCCGGGCGGCGCCGAACCGCTCCTCCAGCCAGGCGTGGAAGGCGGTGCCGCGGCGGGCCTGCGGCGCGGGGGCGGCGGGCATGGGGCGGCGCAGCCGGCGGGCCAGCTCGGCGGGGTCGCGCCGCAGGGTGACCAGCGCCGACACCGACAGGTGCGAGGGCAGCGGGACGTCGACCGTCGGGCGGGCCGCGGCGGCGCGCTCGCGCAGCAGCAGGTCGGCGTCGCGCACCCACTGGTCGACGACCGGGTCCGGGTCGCCCAGCCGCAGGTCGGGGTCCAGGGGGTGCGGCGCGGCACCGGCGACCAGCTCGGCGGCCGCGCTCAGCGCCCGGCGCCGCCGGGCCGACAGCGGGTCGGCCGGCCACACCCCGACCGGCCACTCGGCCAGCGCGGGGTTCTCCGCGCCGTCCTCCGGGGCCGGCGCCCACTGCACGACCGTGCCCGCGCCCGCCTCGCAGGCCTCGCGGACGGCGTGCAGCAGCGACGAGGGTCCGCACGGCCGCAGCCCGTCGCGCCACCAGCTGCCCGAGCACAGGAGCAGGTGGCGGGCGCGGGTCACCGCGACGTAGCCGAGGCGGATCTCCTCACCGGTGCCGAACTCCTTCCAGTCCTCGACGTACTGCTCGAGGGCCTGCTTGACCACCGCCTGGTCCCCCGAGCCGGGCACGGGCAGCCGCAGCCGGGGCAGCTCCTCGCGGTCGACGGTGCGCAGGTCGACCGGGACCGCGCCCGGGTCCTTGATCCAGGAGTCGCTGACCCCGGGCTTGGCCGGGAACTGGTCGACGGTCATCCCGGGCACGGCGACGACGTCCCACTCCAGGCCCTTCGCCGAGTGCCCGGTGAGCAGCTGGACCGCCTCGGGGTTGACCGCGACCTCCCCCGGCTCCAGGCCGCGCTCGCGCTCCTCGGCGTCGCGCAGGTAGCCGAGGAAGGCCGGCAGCGAGGGCAGCTCGGCCAGCTCGGTGAACTCCGCGGCCACGGAGTGCAGGGCGTCGAGGTGGGCGCGGGCGCCGGCCGGGCTCACGTCCGGCGCGCTGGCCAGCTCGGTCTCGAGGCCGAGGGTGCGGGCGACCTCGTCGACGAGGTCGGGCAGCGACTCCCCGAGCCGGTGCCGCAGCGTGGCCAGTTCCGCCGCCAGCCGCCGGAGCCGGCGGTGTCCCTCGGCGGAGTAGGCCCCGGCGTCGCCGAGGTCGTCGAGGGCCTCCACGATGCTGCCGCGCTCGGTCGGGGGCTCCGGAGCCCCCGGGGCGGGCTCGCGCGCCGGTCGCCGGGCGTGCACCAGCACCCGGGCGCGGGCCTCCAGAGCGGCGAGGTCCCGGGGCCCGATCCGCCACCGGGCGCCGGTGAGCAGCCGCCCCAGCGCGTCGCCGGCGGTGGGGTCGACCAGGACGGTGAGGGTGGCGACGACGTCGGAGACCTCGGGGACCTCCAGCAGGCCGCCCAGCCCCACGACCTCGACCGGCACCCCGCGCTCGCGCAGCGCCGCGGCGATGCCGGGCAGCTGCCTGCGGGTGCGGGCCAGGACGGCGACCGTCGGGGGCCGGCCGTCGGGGCGGCGGGCGACCACCGGGTCCTCGCCCTTCCAACACGCGGCGAGCCGGTCGGCCAGCGCGGCCGTCTCGTCGGCGACGGTGGCGTACAGCCCGACGGTGACCGCTCCCCGCCCGGCGGTCGGGGCGGGGGCGAGGTCGGGCAGCGGGACGTCGGGCGGCGGCAGCATGGCCGAGACGGCGTTGGCCACGGCGAGGACCGCCTCGTCGTTGCGCCAGCTGGTGGCGAGGGTCAGGCGCTCCGCCCGCCGGCCCTCGACGCCGGGGAACGTGCGGGGGAAGCGCTCGATGGTGCCGGCCGAGGCGCCGCGCCAGCCGTAGATGGACTGGCGCGGATCGCCGACCGCGAGCACGGGGTGGCCGGTGTCCCGGCCGAACAGCGCCTCCAGCATCCGCAGCTGGCCCACGCTGGTGTCCTGGTACTCGTCGAGGAGCACCACCCGCCAGCGGGCCCGCTCCCGCCGGCCCACCTCCGGGGAGCCCACGGCGATGCGGGCGGCGTGCGCGACCTGGTCGGCGTAGTCGATGGAGCCCATCGCCCGCTTGCGCGCCGCGAACGCCTCCACCAGCGGCAGCAGCGCCACCCGGGCCCGCTGCCGGTCGAGGACGTCGGTGACGTCCTTGTAGGGCCCCTTCTTCCGCGGCGCGTCCGGGTACCCGGCGATCTGCGCCTCGAGCCGGGCCGTCCAGGCGCGCAGCGCGGCGGGGCTGACGTCGTGCTCGCCGAGCTCCGCGGAGAGGGCCAGCACGTCCTCGACCGTGGTCAGCAGGGACAGCTGCACGTCCTCCATGTCGCCGGTGTAGGCCCCCACGACCTGGGCCGCCTGCCCCCAGCACATCGCCGGGCCGAGCACGCCGGCGCCCGGCTCGACGCCGATCCGCAGGCCGTGCTCGGCGACGAGCGAGGCGGCGTAGCCGTGGTAGGTGGCCACCGTCGGCTGGGCGATCTCGAGGCGCCCCCGCAGCTCCTCGTCGGTGTCGCGGTGCCGGGCCAGCGCGCCCAGCCGCAGGTGGATCCGCTCGTTGAGCTCGCCGGCCGCCTTGCGGGTGAAGGTCAGGCCGAGGATCGCCTCGGGCTCCACGACCCGGTTGGCCACCAGCCAGGCGACGCGGGCGGCCATCGTCTCGGTCTTGCCGGACCCGGCGCCGGCGACCACGACCAGCGGCCGGTCGGCGGGGGCGGCGACCACGCGGGCCTGCTCAGCCGAGGGTGCGTAGGACAGCCCACAGCGGGCGGCGACCTCGGCCGGCGTCAGCAGCCGCCGGGGGGCCGGCCGGGGGTCGGGCTCGTCGCCGAACAGGTCGTCGAAGGAGAGTTGCTCCGCGCTCATGCGGTGACCTGGCGGCCGCGCTCGTGCTGCGGGCAGCTGCGGCGGGCCGGGCAGCGCGAGCAGTGCGGGCCGGTGCGGACCTCGAAGGCCCCGGCGCCCATGCCCTCCCCCACCGCGGCGATCAGCTCGCCGGCCGCCGTCTGCGCCAGCGGGACGTCGGCCGGCAGCGGCTCCTGGTGCTGCTCCTTGGCCGTCGCCGCGGAGCCGACCTGCAGCAGCGCGGCGCCGCCAGGGACGGTGCCGTGCGCGGCGAACGCCCCGGCGGCGACGGCGACCTGGTAGGCGGCCAGCTGGCCGTGCTCCTCGACGTTCCTCGCCGCGGTCTTCCCCGTCTTGAGGTCGACGACGACCAGCCGCCCCTCGGCGTCCCGCTCGAGCCGGTCGACCTGGCCGCGCAGCCGGGCCCGCCCGACGACGACGTCGAAGTCCTCCTCGGCCGCGACCAGCTCGCGCCGGTTGCCGGCGTGCCAGCGGAGGAACCGCTCGAGCATCTGCTGCGCCGTGGTGCGCTGGCGCTGGTCCGACCAGCCCGGGCCGAGGTCCAGCTGGTCGAGCTCGGCGGCCAGTGCTGCCGGGGCCTCGCGCGGCGGCAGGCCCTCGGCGACCTGCTGGGCGACCGCGTGCACCGCCGAACCGACGGTGCGGGTGGCGTCGGGCGAGGCCTCGGCGCCGACCGCCCCGAGCACCCAGCGCAGCGGGCAGCGCTGGAAGGTCTCGATCGCCGACGGGCGGACCCGCACCGGCTCGCCGTCGGGCACCAGCGGGGCGTCGTCCGACAGCGCCGCGAGCCCCCACCAGTGCTCGGGCGCCGCGCCGAGGACGCCCTCGGCGGCCAGCCGCCGGAGCACCGCGGCGGCCGCGGAGCGGCGGACCGCCGGTGTGTGCGGATCGGTGACCGCGCGCCGCAGGTCGGCGACGAGCGCGGGCAGGGTCAGCCCGCGCGGCAGCTCGGTGAGCGGCCGGCCGTCGTCCGGCGGGACCGCGACCAGGTCGAGGAACCGGGACGCCGTGGCGCCGGCCTCCGCCCCGTCGAGCGCGCCCTGCACGGCGGTGACGACCAGCCGGCGGCGGGCCCGGGTGCACGCGACGTAGAACAGCCGGCGCTCCTCGGCCAGCGCCAGGGTGCGCCGGTCGACGGCGGCACCGTCGATCCCGGCCGCCCGTTCCACCATCGCCTCGGTGCCGAGCAGGGTGGCGCGCTCCCGGAGGTCGGGCCACACGCCCTCCTGGACCCCGGCCACGCAGACGAGGTCCCACTCCAGGCCCTTCGAGGCGTGCGCGGTGAGCAGCCGGACGGTGTCGTCGGTCGCCGCGCGGGCGGCACCGGTGTCCCCGGGCAGCTCCTGCGCCGACAGGTGGTCCAGGAAGGCCCGCACGTCGGCCGAGGGCAGCCGGTCGACGAAGCCCGCGGCGGCGTCGAAGAGCGCGACGACGGCGTCGAGGTCGCGGTCGGCGACGGCACCCGCCGCACCGCCGGCCGCGCTGGCCCGCGCCCACCGGCCGGCCAGCCCGCTGCGCTGCCACATCGCCCACAGCACGTCCTCGGCGGTGCCGCCGCGGGCCAGCTCCGCCCGCCCGGCGGCCAGCACGCCGGCCACCCGCGCGGCCGGGCGGGCGACGTGCTCCGGCAGCGTCCCCAGCAGCAGCTCGTCGGTGACCGCCAGCGCGAGCGGGGTGCCCCGCTCGGCGGCGTCGACGCCCTGCTGGGCCAGCGCGATGCGCACCGCGCGGCGCAGCCGCCGCAGGTCGAGCACGGTCGCGCTGCCGAGCGGGGAGGCCAGCAGCGCCTCGGCCGCGGGCTCGTCGAGGCCGGCGGGCTCCCCGTCCGCACCGGGCAGCAGGGCGGCCAGCGCGCCGAGGAACGGGGCGACGGCCGGCTGCGCGGCCAGCGGCAGGTCGTCGGCGGAGATGGTCGCGGGCACGCCGGCGGAGGTCAGCGCGCGGCGCAGCGGGCCGAGCGCGGCCGCCGTCCGGACGACGACGGCCATCTGCGACCACGGCACCCGGTCCAGCAGGTGGGCGCGGCGCAGGACGTCGGCGAGGTAGGCCGCCTCGACCGCGGCGGAGGCGAAGACGTGCACCTCGGCGGCGCCGTCGTCGATGCCCTCGGCCGGCGCCAGGCGCCGGTGCTCCCACGGCCCGGGCAGGCCCTCGGCGACCCGCCGGCTGATCCGCAGCAGCTCGGCTCCCGAGCGGCGGCACACCCCCAGGGAGAGCCGGTCGGCGCGCCGGCCGTCGGCGTGCCGGAACCGCTCGGGGAACTCGACGAGGCCCCGTGGCTCGGCGCCGCGGAAGGCGTAGATGGCCTGGTCGGGGTCGCCGACGGCGACGAGGTCCCCGCCCCCGCCGGCGAGCAGCTCGAGCAGCTCCACCTGGGCGGGGTCGGTGTCCTGGTACTCGTCGACGAACAGCCACCGGGCGCGCTCCCGCTCCTGGCGCAGCAGCTCGGGGTCGCCGGCCAGCTCGGCGATGGCCTCGCGGACCAGCTCGGCCGGGTCGAAGCCGGACGCGTCGCCGCGACCGGCGGTGGCGAAGGCGCTGACCGCCGCGTACTGCTCCTGGAACGCGGCCGCGTGCACCCACGCCTCGTGGCCGGACTCGCGGCCCCAGCGGGCCAGCAGCTCGGCGTCCACGCCGCGCTCGGTGGCGCGCAGCAGCAGGTCGCGCAGCTCGGCGCGGAACCCGGCGGTGGACAGCGCCGGCCCCAGGGACGCCGGCCACCGGACCGCGCCCTCCTCTTCGACGTCGCCGCGCAGCAGCTGGGCCACGACGGCGTCCTGCTCGGCGGCGGTCAGCAGCCGGGGCGGCGACTCCCCGCGCAGCAGCGCGGCGCGGCGCAGCACCCCGTAGGCGTAGGAGTGGAAGGTGCGCGCCAGCGGCTCGCGGATGGTGCGGGCCACCCGGCCGGTGATGCGGGTGCGCAGCTCGGCCGCGGCCTTGCGGCTGAAGGTGAGGACGAGGATCTGCTCGGGGTCGACGCCGCGGTCGATGCGGGCGGCGACCGCCTCGACGATCGTCGTCGTCTTGCCGGTGCCGGGGCCGGCGAGGACCAGCAGCGGGCCGGAGGGGTGGTCGACCACCGCCTGCTGCGTCGGGTCGAGCCGGGGCGGTGCCGGCGGCGCCGTCCCGGTCTGCAGGAGCCGGTAGACCGGCGCACCCTCCGCCCCCCGCTGTGCCACCCCTCGATGAGACCACGCCGCTGCGACACGACCGGGACCGGCGTGGCCGGTGGGGCGTCAGGGCCAGCCGACCGCGCCCAGGTCCACCCGGCCGTTGCGGACCGGCACGCCCTCGGCGGCCAGCAGCTCCAGCTGGCGGACCCGCACCGGCTCGGCGGCCGAACCGTCGGCGCGCACCACGCGGAACCAGGCGACGGCGCCGCCGCCCTGCGCCAGGGCGCGGGCCACCCGCCGCGGCCCGACGCCGATGAGCCGGCCGATGGCGCCGTAGGTGCTGACCCGGCCGGGCGGGATGGACTCGACGACGTCGAACACCGCCTCGTCGACGTCCAGCGGGGACGGCCCGGCGCCCGGGGACGGCGGCTCCCCGGGCGCCGGCCCGCTCACAACTGGTAGTTGCTGTTCAGCCGCCACCACTCGTAGAGGGCCGCGAGCTCGTCCTGCGTGGTCCCGGGCACGCTCACCAGACCCTCGACGAGGCCGGCGTTGTCGGTCCACAGGATGTTCACCCGGCCGTCCTCCGGGCTGATCCAGCAGGCCGCCAGGCCGGCGTTGGCCTGGGTCGTCCAGGACTGGATGCCGGGGGTGGTGCTGCAGTCCTGGCCCGACGGGAGCTCCGCGAGATCGAGTCCGGAGACGTCGTTGGCGAAGACCCGGTCCATCGCCTGCTGGTCCGGGTACTGCCAGAACCCGCCCTGGGGGGACGGCGGTGTGATGGCGCTCTGGCACACCGCGTGCGCCACCGCGCCGTCGCCGCCGGGGTCCTCCTCGCCGCAGCCGGTCATGTCGGCGGGCAGGATCGACAGCAGGTCGCCCGCGGGGACCGGTGCCGGCGGCGGCGCCGGGCTGCTGGCCGTCGACGAGCTGGACGACTCGCTCGAGCGGGAGGAGCTGGTCGCGGTGCTCGAACCGGCGGCCGACGTCGCCGGGTCGTCGTCGTCCCCACCGAGGGCGAGGAACAGGATGGCGCCGACGGCCAGGACGACGACGACCGCCGCGACGACGCCGATGACCAGGCCGCGGTTGGTCTTCCCCGGCGGCCGGCCGGGCGGGCCGTACGGGCCCGGCGCGCCGTAGCCGCCCGGCGGGCCGTACGGACCGGGCTGTCCCGGCTGACCGTAGGGCCCCGGCTGACCGTACGGACCCGGCTGGCCCGGCTGACCGTACGGACCCGGCTGACCCGGCTGACCGTAGGGACCGGGTTGCCCGGAGGGGCCGGGCTGGGGCTGGCCGTACGGACCCGGCTGACCGTACGGGCCACCGGCGGGCTGCTGCCCCCAGCCACCCTGCCCGGGCGGCTGGCCCTGACCGCCGGGGCCGTGGGGGTCCTGGCCCGAAGGCGGCTGGCTCATCGGTGGCACCTCTCCTGCGGGGGAACGAGCGCCCGCAGCCTAGAGCGCACCGCCCGTGCTCCTGGCGGCGCGACGCGCCCCGCGGGAGCTCAGCCGCGGCGCCCGACCAGGGCGAGCAGTCGCGTCTGCGGCGAGGCGGTGGGTGGCACGTCCAGCGGTGCGGCGAACACGCCGGGGATCCCGTCCATCGGCAGCCGCCCGGCGACGACCAGGCTCGCCGTGACCAGCACGGGGTCGAGGTCGGTGTCCCCGCCGGTGGCCCGGGCGAGGTCCCAGGAGTGCACCGTGAGGTCGGCGGTGAGCTGCTCGATGTACTCGGCCGCGGACGTCGGGCCGCGCGTCAGGTGCACGGTGTGCAGCAGGGCCCGGTCCGCGGCGAACGCGGTGAGGGCGGCGTCGGCGGCGGTCTCCCACCCGGTCAGCGGGTCGTCGCCGAGCAGGTCCTCCGTGCCGTCGGGGAACCGGCCGTCGAGCATCTCGTGCGGCTCGCCGTCCAGCAGCGGCGCCACCAGCAGCGCCTCGCTGACCACGTGCGCCACGAGGTCGGCGACGCTCCACCCCGGCAGCGCCGGGTCCTCCCACTGCCCTGGCTCCACCGCGTCGACCCTGTCGGTGAACGAGGCCTGCGCTCTCTGGAAGAGCTCGAGCAGTTCCGCAGGCGAGAAGTCGGACACGCCGTCAGTAGACGCCACCAGGGCCCGGTCCGCTCCCGTGGGGAGGGACCCGGGCCCCGGTGACGCGCTGGAGCGGCCACCGTCCAGAGGCCCTGGTGACGTCCTGGAACGGCCCCTGCGCCGGCCCCCGTCCAGGGCCCCGCCCTGAGCTGGCGACGGGTGGGGAGGACGGGGGTCCTTCTAGTAGGTGGGCAGCGCCTTGTCGATGCGCGTGGCCCACGCCGTCACGCCGCCCTGGACGTGCACGGCGTCGGAGAAGCCGGCGTTCTTGATGGCGGCGAGCACCTCGGCCGACCGGACGCCGGTCTTGCAGTGCAGCACGATCGGCCGGTCCTGCGGCAGCTGGGACAGCGCCCGGCCGGAGAGGATCTCGTCCTTGGGGATCAGCTTCGCGCCGGGGATCGAGACGATCTCGTACTCGTTGGGCTCCCGGACGTCGATCAGCTCGAAGTCCTTGCCGGCGTCGATCATGTCCTTGAGCTCGTCGACGGTGATCGTCGAGCCGGCCGCGGCCTCCTGGGCCTCGACGGAGACGACCCCGCAGAACGTCTCGTAGTCGATGAGCCCGGTGATCGGCTCGCCCTCCGGGTCCCTGCGCACCTTGATCGTGCGGAAGGTCATCTCCAGGGCGTCGTAGACCATCAGCCGGCCGAGCAGCGTCTCGCCGATGCCGGTGATCAGCTTGACCGCCTCGGTGGCCTGGATCGCGCCGATCGTCGCGCACAGCACACCGAGCACGCCGCCCTCGGCGCAGCTGGGCACCATGCCGGGCGGCGGGGGCACCGGGTAGAGGTCGCGGTAGTTCGGGCCGTGCTCGTTCCAGAAGACCGAGACCTGACCGTCGAAGCGGTAGATCGAGCCCCAGACGTAGGGCTTGTCCAGCAGCACGCAGGCGTCGTTGACCAGGTAGCGCGTGGCGAAGTTGTCGGTGCCGTCGACGATCAGGTCGTACTGGCTGAAGATGTCCAGCACGTTGTCGCTGTCCAGCCGCGTCTGGTGCAGCCGGACGTCGACCAGCGGGTTGATCTCCTTGATGGAGTCCCGGGCACTCTCGGCCTTGGAGCGGCCCACGTCGGACTGGCCGTGGATGATCTGGCGCTGCAGGTTGGACTCGTCGACGACGTCGAACTCGACGATGCCGAGCGTGCCCACGCCGGCCGCGGCCAGGTACATCAGCACCGGCGAGCCGAGGCCGCCGGCACCGACCGCCAGCACCTTGGCGTTCTTCAGCCGCTTCTGCCCGTCCATCCCGACGTCCGGGATGATCAGGTGCCGGCTGTACCGCCGGACCTCGTCGATCGACAGGTCGGCGGCGGGCTCCACCAGGGGTGGCAGGGACACGGGTTGCTCCTCAGTTCCTCGACAGCGGCCCGCGCGGGGCCGGCGTTCGTCGGAGCAACACCGTCGCAGGCCCGCCTGATTCCCCGGCCACCGGAGCCGGGTACGAGCGGCGGCGGCCTCAGGTCCTGGCCGCCAGGCGCTTGAGCGTCTGGCCCACGTAGACGACGGACAGCACGAAGAAGAGGGCGCCGACGGCGGCCCGCACCTGGTCGTCGGTGAGCCGGGAGTGGCGCGCGACGGGGTCGGCCAGCGCGTCGGCCAGCTTCGCGCGCCAGCCCTGCAGCCCGGCCTTGCCGAACGAGATCGCATCCATCCCCTGCCCCTACCCGGGGACCCCGAGGTGGACGCGTGCGAGCGGGCTCGACGCGGCGGCGGCCGCCGTCGACTACGGGAACGGCCAGGCGTTCTTGGCGCAGCCGTCCAGGCCCAGGGTCTGCTGCTGCATGACCGGCGCCGGCCGGCCGGGGCCGGGGCAGGCCTGGTGGCCGTTGCCGAGCGCGTGCCCGACCTCGTGGTTGACCACGTACTGCCGGTAGGTCGCGACGTCGCCCTCGTAGTCCGGGACGGCGGTCTCCCAGCGGGCGAGGTTGATGACCGCGCGGTCGCCGTACCGGCAGGAGGTGTAGCCACCCGTGCCCACGCCCGGGCAGTAGGTCTCCATGTTGCCGGGGCTGATCAGGGTCACCTTGAAGTCGTAGGCGCGCGCGGCGGCCTCGTCGACGCCGACCCGCTGGAACGACATCCGCCCGCCGTTGCCCCACGACCGGGGGTCGCCGAGGGTGGCCTCGACCGCGGCGGCGAAGGCGGCTCCGTCGACGCCGATGCCGTCCTCGACCTCGACGACGAACCGGCGCAGCGGCCCGCTGCCGAACACGCCGGAGGTGCCCGGGATGACGCTCACCGTCCCCGCGCCCTGCTGCACGAAGCCCGGGGACCCCTGCGGTGGCGGCGCGGTCTCGGTGGGGGCCGCGTCGATCTCGGCCGGCGGGGTCTCCGCCGGCGGGGTCTCGGCGACCGGCGCCGGCGGGCTGCTGGTCGCGACGGTGGGGGGCGCCGAGGACGCCGCCGCGCCCGCCGTCGCCGCCGACGTCGTCGGCTCGGGGCCGGCGAGCAGGTCGAGCAGGGTGAGCACGGTGGCCACGACCAGGAGCGGGATCGCGTAGGCCCGCCAGCCCCAGCGGCCGACGAAGCGGCGCACCGGTCCCCGCCGCCGGCCTCGCGGTGCCGGTGCGACCGAGGGCCGGTGGGTGCCCGGCTCCCGGGTGGCGACGGCCGTGCGGGTCCGCGGCGCAGGCTGCGGGCGGCCGTGCGGCGGCAGCGGGGGCAGGCCGGAGCGGCTCCGGTCGGGCGCACGCCCGCGCCGGTCGGCCGGTGGCAGAGGCCCGGGACGCCGGTCCTGCCCGCGGCCGGGGGGTGCGTCCGCGGGGCTCACGGGAGTCAGGTTCTCACGGTCCGCGGGGTCACGGACACAGGTCGCAGCCACGGCGTGTGCCGGGTCCGCGGGGGCTCAGGAGGCCGGCACGTCCAGGGGCTCGGCGGGGACGCCGTCCGGGCGGACCGCACCGGCCGCGTCCTCCACGAGGGCGAGCACGGCGCGGGCGGTGTGCTCGGCCGCCTCCATCATCGCCACGTGCCCCACGCCCTCGAGCACCATGAGCCGGGCGTCGGGGACGGCGGCGGCCAGCCGCGGCGCCAGAGCCGGGTCCACCAGCCGGTCGCGGTCGCCCCACACCACGAGCGTCGGCGGGCGCAGCCGGCGGGCCGCGCGCCAGGCGTTGGCCGGGCCGACGCGCAGGTAGGAGGTCAGCAGCCCGCGCATGCTCCGGGTCAGGGCCCGCGTCGCCCACGGCTGCTCCGCGCGCTCGCGCATCTCCTCGACGGCCTGCTCCAGGCGCACCCGGGGGACCCGTCTCGGGTCGCCGAAGCACATCTGGAGCATCCCGCGCACCTGCTGCTCGGGGGTCACGCCGGTCAGCCGCCGCTCCGCCAGGCTGGGCACACCCGGCACGAGGAGCAGGAGCAGGGCGCGGCTGAACGCCGGCGGCACCCGGTAGACCGGCATCGCCGGGGACACCAGGGTCAGGGTGGCCACGAGGTCGGGCCGGCGGGCGGCCACGAGCAGCGACACCAGCCCGCCGAGCGAGTTCCCCACCAGGTGCACCGGCCGCCCCGCGGCCTCCCCCGGCTCGGCGACGATCCGCTCCAGCACGTCGACGACCGCGCGCACGTGGCCGCGGATGGAGTAGGCGCTGCGGGCCGGCGGGTGGGAGCGGCCGAACCCCGGCAGGTCCAGCGCCCAGCCGTCGAGGCGGACCGCGAGCAGGGCGGCGAGGTCGGTCCAGTTGGTGGAGGCGCCGCCCAGGCCGTGCACGTACAGCGCCCGTTCCCGCGGCGCACCGTCTCGCCCGCCGTCGACCGGCCCGGTCCACGGCGTCCGCCGGACGAAGACCTGCCCGCCCCGCACCGGCACCTGCTCCCCCGGCCACGGCGGCGGGACGGCGCCGGCGGACGGCAGCGCGGCGGAGGACAGGCGGGCCGGTCGGGTCGGTCGGGCGGACGGCGTGCGCATCACCCGCCGACGGTAGGTCAGGACGGCACGCGGGGGGCACCGGCGGAACCCGCCGGTAACATCCGTGCGTCATGTCACTGTCCCGGCCCGTGCCCACCGCCGCCCGCCGCTCGTCGCGCCTGCCCCGGGGCGCCCGCCGGCTGCAGCTGCTGCAGGCGGCGCAGGAGGTCTTCGTCGCCCAGGGCTACCACGCGGCCGCCATGGACGACATCGCCGACCGGGCCGGCGTCAGCAAGCCCGTGCTCTACCAGCACTTCCCGGGCAAGCGGGAGCTGTACTGCGCCCTCCTCGAGCAGCAGGTCACCGCGCTGACCGACCGCGTGCGCGAGGCGATGGCCGGCACCGACGACAACCGCACGCGGGTCGACGGCGCCGTGGGGGCCTACTTCGACTTCGTCAACACCGAGGGCGCCGCCTTCCGGCTGGTCTTCGAGTCCGACCTCCGCAACGACGACGAGGTCCGGGAGCTGGCCGACCGCGGCCACCACGCGTGCGTGGAGGCCATCGCCGAGGTCATCGCCGCCGACACGGGGGTCGACCGCGAGCGCGCCCTGCTGCTCGCCTCGGGCATGACCGGGCTGGCCGAGACCAGCGCGCGCTGGTGGCTGGAGCGCAAGGGCACGGTCTCCCGCGACGAGGCGGTCGGCCTGATGACGGCGCTGTCCTGGCGCGGCATCTCCGGGTTCCCGCGGGTCGAGAGCGCCGAGCCCCCGGCGCGCTGAGCGGGCGTTTCGCTGACGGCGCACCCCGACCGCAGGTCGGCCGCCCGGCGGCTGGACTAGCGTGGGACACAGCCGCGCAACTCGAGGAGGCACCCCCCAGTGGAAGTCAAGATCGGCGTCCAGCACTCCCCCCGGGAGCTGGTCATCGACAGCCCCCAGACCCCTGACGAGATCGCCAGCGACGTGGCGAAGGCCATGTCCGGCGCCACCAAGGACGGCCTGCTGACGCTGGTCGACGACCGCGGCCGCCGGGTGCTCGTCCCGGTCGACCGCATCGCCTACGTGGAGATCGCGCAGGCCGACCAGCGTCGGGTGGGCTTCATCGCCGGAGCCTGACCGCAGGTCCCAGCCGGACAGCAGGTGCCTCTCGGGGCGTCTCCGCAGCCGCGGAGGCGCCCCGTCGGCGTCCTCGGGGCCGGACGTCGACGACGGTCCGCCGGGCCTCCGCTCAGGGGTTCAGGCCGAGGGTCTTCATGCGCTCGGTGTGCGCCGCGGTGATGCGGTCGATGAGCCGGCCGAGCCCGGCGAGGTCACCCGTGCCCTCCATGATCAGCCGCCCGAGGTCCTCCCGCTCGGCGATGACCGCCTGCGACTGGGTGATCGCCTCCCCCACCAGCCGCCGGCCCCACAGCGCCAGCCGCCCGGCGACGGGGCGGCGGGCGGCGATCGCGGCGCGCACCTCGCGGACGGCGAAGTCCGCGTGCCCGGTGTCGGCGAGCACGTCGAGGATCAGGGCCTGGTCCGGGTCGGGCAGGAAGGTGGCGACCTCCCGGTAGAAGTCGGCCGCCAGCCCGTCGCCGACGTAGGCCTTGACCAGGCCCTCCAGCCAGGTGCGGGGACGGGTGCTCTCGTGGAAGGCGTCCAGGGCGACCACGAACGGGGCCATCGCGGCCGTCGGGTCGGCGCCGAGCTCGGTGAGCCGGGTGGTCAGGCGGGTGTGGTGGCCGATCTCCGCGGCGGCCATCTGCGCCAGCGCGGCGCGCCCGGCCAGTGTCGGGGCCAGCCGGGCGTCCTCGGCCAGCCGGTCGAACGCGGTGAGCTCGGCGTAGGCCAGGACCCCCAACAGGTCGACGACGGCGCGGGTGTCGGCCGGGCTCACGGGCGGCTCCACTGCTCGGCGGGGAAGTCGGGAACGTCCGGGGCTGCCCCGGACGGGTGGCGCCTCGGGGGCCCGGGCAGCGCGGCGCGAGGAGGCTAACCGCTGCGGAGGTTAGACTGGGAATCAGCGAGCCCTCGGGTTCGCTAGGACATCTGTGCGCTGACGACCGCTGGACGACGCTCCTCCGAGAGCCGTCTCCCGGGCTCGATCACCCGAACGCCCGGTTTCGCTGGCTGCGTCGGCGCTGGAACCGATTCCGGCACCCGACCGGGACGGCTCCGACGCAGCGGGCCCCCGCCGCCGACCGCCGTCCCCCAGCAGACCAGAGGCGAGAGCACTGACCTCCACCGACTCCACCCCCACCACCGAACTCGAGCACGCCGAGACCGGCGCGCCCGCCCCCGAGCAGCTCGAGCAGGCCGCCGAGGAGCTCGGCGGCGCCCCCGTCGCCGAGGACGCCCCGCTGTTCAGCGACTTCGACGTCCACCCCGACGTCGTCGCGGCGCTGGCCGAGGTCGGCATCACCCGCACCTTCGCCATCCAGGAGCTGACCCTCCCCCTGGCGCTGGCGGGCAACGACCTCATCGGCCAGGCGCGCACCGGCACC
This sequence comes from Geodermatophilus sp. CPCC 206100, assembly GCF_048569675.1. NCBI lineage: Bacteria > Bacillati > Actinomycetota > Actinomycetes > Geodermatophilales > Geodermatophilaceae > Geodermatophilus > Geodermatophilus sp. CPCC 206100. The sequence continues at coordinate 1,282 of NZ_JAQISV010000024.1, read as the reverse complement.
GGCAAGACCCTGGGCTTCGGCGTGCCGATGCTGCAACGCGTCGTCCCCGCGGCCGAGGGTGGCGACGGCGTTCCGCAGGCGCTGGTCGTCGTCCCCACCCGTGAGCTGTGCGTGCAGGTCGCCCGCGACCTGGCCACCGCGGGCGCCAAGCGCGGCGTCCGCGTCGAGGCCATCTACGGTGGCCGGGCCTACGAGCCGCAGGTCCAGGCGCTGCAGAGCGGCGTCGAGATCGTCGTCGGCACCCCCGGCCGGCTGCTGGACCTCGCCCAGCAGGGCCACCTGATCCTCGGCAAGGTCCGCGTGCTGGTCCTCGACGAGGCCGACGAGATGCTCGACCTGGGCTTCCTGCCCGACATCGAGCGGATCCTGGGCATGGTCCCGGACAAGCGGCAGACCATGCTGTTCTCGGCCACGATGCCCGGCCCGATCGTGAACCTGGCCCGCCAGTTCATGACCCAGCCGACGCACATCCGGGCGCACGGCAACGACGAGGGCTCGACGGTCCCGCAGACGACGCAGTTCATCTACCGGGCGCACAACCTGGACAAGCCCGAGCTGCTGTCCCGCGTGCTGCAGGCCCGCGGCCGCGGCCTGGTGATGGTGTTCTGCCGCACCAAGCGCACCGCCCAGAAGGTCGCCGACGAGCTGGTCGAGCGCGGCTTCGCCGCCGCCGCCGTGCACGGCGACCTCGGGCAGGGCGCCCGCGAGCAGGCGCTGCGCGCCTTCCGCAGCGGCAAGGTCGACGTGCTGGTCGCCACGGACGTGGCGGCCCGCGGCATCGACGTCACCGGGGTCAGCCACGTCGTCAACTACCAGTGCCCCGAGGACGAGAAGACCTACGTGCACCGGATCGGCCGCACCGGCCGCGCCGGGCAGACCGGCGTCGCGGTCACCCTCGTCGACTGGGACGACATCCCGCGCTGGCAGCTGATCAACAAGGCGCTGGACCTGGACTTCACCGACCCGCCGGAGACCTACTCCACGTCCCCGTGGGTCTACAGCGACCTCGACGTCCCCGAGGGCGCGACCGGCCGGCTGCCGCGCGCCCAGCGCACCCGCGAGGGCCTGGACGCCGAGACGCTCGAGGACCTCGGCGAGACCGGCAAGCGGACCCGTTCCGGTGGCGGGCGCGGGCCGGCCCGTGAGGACGACGACAAGCCGGCCGGTGCCCGCGGCAACCGGCCGCGCCGCCGCACCCGCGGAGGCGGGGCCGCCGCGGAGTCGGCGAGCGCCGAGCCGGCCCCGGCCGCCGGGTCCGCCCCCGACGCGTCCGGCGAGGGCG
>NZ_JAQISV010000023.1:0-113424 GCF_048569675.1 Geodermatophilus sp. CPCC 206100 | reverse complement strand
CGCCCGCGGCGCGGCCGCCGCCGGCTCGGGGGCCGCCGGCTCGGGCACCGCCGCCGGGACGGCGGCCGGTGGCTCCGCGGGCGGGGCGGGCGTGGGCGCGGGGACCGTGGCCGCGAGGACCTCCGGCGACGCGGCCGGTGGTGTGCTGGGGGCGGCGGGGCGGGGCCGGACCGGCGGCAGCGAGCCCAGGACGGCCTCGGGCGTGGCGGTCGGGGACGTCAGCGCGGTCGAGGGCTGCGCGCCGGGCTCGGCCGGGGCGGCGGACGCCTGGGGCAGCGCGACGAGGGCGACGGCGGTCAGCCCCGCCGCGATCCCGACCGGGAGGTGTCGTCGCACGGGGACCGGCCGCCGGGTACCGCTGCGCGGTCGTCCGGCTCGCCGGTGCTGGTGCGGCATCGCGGTTCCCCCATCGCCGGCCGGGGCCCCGGCTCGCCGTCCGGCGCGCCGAGGCCCCTACTCAACTCCGAGACCCCGGCGTCCGGAAGCCCTCTCGGGCGTGTCCGTCGCGGGGCCGGAGCGTGCGCGTCCCGAGCATCGACCGATCCGGGGTCCCCGGCCACCCGGCCGACCGGCCGCGGCGTCGGTGCCCAGGGCGGGAGATGGGCATTCCGCCCGATGTGACGACCGGTCGCGGTGGCCAGGCTCGGGAGCACCGACCGACCGAGGAGAGGACCCCCATGACCGTCCAGCTGGAGGACACCGAACTCAAGGCGCGGCACCGGAAGATGTGGGCCTCCGGGGACTACCCCCGGATGGTCGAGACCTTCCTGCTGCCGCTCGGCCCGCGGCTCGTGGACGCCTGCGGCATCGGCCCGGGCGCCCGCGTCCTCGACGTCGCGGCCGGCACGGGCAACGCCTCGCTGCCCGCCGCGGCCGCGGGCGCGCGCGTCACCGCGAGCGACCTGACCCCCGAGTTGCTCGACGCCGGCCGGCGCCGCGCCGAGGCGCAGGGCCTGGAACTGGAGTGGACACCCGCCGACGCCGAGCACCTGCCCTTCGACGACGCCTCCTACGACGTCGTCATGTCCTCGATCGGCGTCATGTTCGCCCCGCACCACCAGGAGGCCGCCGACGAGCTCGTGCGGGTGTGCCGGCCGGGCGGGACGATCGGCCTGCTGTGCTGGACGCCCGAGGGCATGATCGGCGCGCTGTTCCGCACGTTGAAGCCGTTCGCCGCACCGCCGCCGCCCGGTGCCCAGCCCGCGCCGCTCTGGGGCAGCGAGGACCACCAGCGGGCGCTGTTCGGAGGGCGGGTCGAGTTCGGCTCGGTCACCCGCGAGGTCCTCGACATCACCGCCTTCGCGCACCCGCACGACTACGCCCGGCACTTCACGAGCTACTACGGGCCGGCCATCGCCGCGCGGGCCAACGCCGCCAAGGACGGGCGGGAGGCCGAGTTCGACCAGGCGCTGGACGCCTTCTGCGACGAGTGGAACCGCGGCAGCGCCGACTCCGCTCGCTTCGAGCACGAGTACCTGTTGTCCGTGGGCACGCGGCGCTGACGCTGCACCGGGGTCCGGGGGGCTCCCCCGGACCCCGGCTGCGTGGGACGCTCGCCGCATGGCCAGGCCGATCGAGGCCACGTCGCTGCGCGACGGCTGGCGAGCCCTCGAGCGGGCGGACTGGAGCGCCGCCCGCTCGGCGTTCGAGGCCGCCCTCGAGCAGGAGGGCGGCCCCGATGCCCGCGACGGGCTGGCCCAGGCGCTGTGGTTCCTCGGCTCCATCGCGGACGCCGTCGCGCTGCGCGAGCGGGCGTTCGACGAGTACGTGCGCGAGGGTCGCTGCGACGACGCCGTCCGCACGGCCGTGTGGGTCTCCCACCAGCACATGCTCGCCGGCCGCGGCTCGGCGGCGCGCGGCTGGCTGGCCCGCTCGGAGCGGGCCCTGGAGGGCGTCCCGGAGTGCGCCGGCCACGGCTGGGTGGCCGTGGAGCGCGCCCGGCAGGCGACCTCGGTCGAGGAGCAGGTGACGCACGCCCGCCGGGCGCTCGAGGTGGCGCGGGCGATGGGGAACGGCGACCTCGAGGTGCTGGCCGTCAGCCTGCTCGGCCGGGCGGAGGTGCGCGCCGGGCGGCGGGAGGACGGGCTGCGGCTGCTGGAGGAGGCGATGGCCGCCGCCAGCGCCGGGCGGGTGCACAACACCCACACCCTCGGGGAGGCCTACTGCAACCTCATCCTCGCCTGCAGCGGCGCCGGGGAGTGGGAGCGGGCCACCGAGTGGTGCGAGCTCGTCGACGCCTTCGCCCGCACGCACGGGATCGCCCCGCTGTTCGGTGCCTGCCGCACCGTGCACGCCGACCTGCTGCGGGCCAGCGGCCGCTGGGCCGAGGCCGAGGACGCGCTGCGGGACGCGCTGGCCACCCACGCCCGGCACATCCCGGAGATGAGCGCCCCCACGATCGCCTCGCTGGCAGAACTGCGCGTGCAGCAGGGCCGCCTGCCCGAGGCCGCGGAGCTGCTGGCCGGGCGGGAGGAGCACCCGGCCGCGCTGCGCGCCCTCGCCCTGCTGCGGATGGCCGACGGCCGGCCCCGCCAGGCGGTGGCGCTGCTCGAGCGCGGCCTGCTCCTGGCCGGGGACGACGCCGTCGCGGCCACCCAGCTGCTCGCGCCCCTGGTGGAGGCCCGGCTCCAGCTCGGCGACGTCGACGGCGCCCGGGCCGCCGGGACGGAGCTCGCGCGGCTGGCCGACGCGTCGGGGATCCGCCTGATCCGTGCCCGGGCCGAGCTGGCGGCGGCGCAGGTCGCCCTGGGCTCCGGGGACGGCGCCGCGGCCGCCGGCCCCGCCCGCCGGGCGCTGGGCGCGTTCAGCGCGCTGCTCATGCCGCTGGAGGCGGGGCTCTCCCGGCTGGCGCTGGCCCGGGCGGCCGCCGCCGACGACCCGGAGACCGCCCGCGACGACGCCCGCACCGCGCTGGGCGCCTTCCGCCGGCTCGGTGCCGCGCGGGCCGTGGACGCCGCCACCGGGTTCCTCCGCGGACTCGGTGAGGCGTCGGGCCCGCGCCCCCGGGCCGCCGGTGACCTCACCGCGCGGGAGGAGGAGGTCCTGGCCCTGGTCAGCCTGGGGCTGTCGAACGCGGCCATCGCCCACTCCCTGGTCATCAGCGAGCGGACCGCCGGCCACCACGTGAGCCACATCCTGACCAAGCTGGGCGTCCGGAACCGCGCCGAGGCCGCCGCCCAGGCCGCGCTGCGCCGCGTCGGCGGGGGGACGGCGGACGGCCGGGTCCCGGTCTGACCGGGCGCCCCCCGCGGGCCGGCGGTCAGCCGCCGTAGGGCCGGGTGATGGCCTCGAGCAGGTGGCCGTCGGGGTCCCGGAAGTAGACGCCCCGGCCCCCGTCGTGGGTGTTGACCGCGCCCGGCCGCTGCAGGAACGGGTCGGCCCAGTACTCCAGTCCGCGCTCCCGGATGCGCCCGAAGACCCCGTCGAACTCCTCCTCGCTCACGAGGAACGCGTAGTGGCGGGGCACCACCGGGTCCTCTTCCAGGAAGTCGAGCGAGACGTCGTTGGACAGCTGGACCACGCGGAACGGGCCGTACGTCGTGGGCGCCGGGAGCCCCAGGACGTCGGCGAGGAACGCGGCCGACGCGTTCCGGTCGCGGGCCGCGACGATGGTGTGGTTGAGCTGCACGGGCATGTCCGTCCTCCCTCTGCCGGGGCACGACCGCTCCGGGCACGACCGCCGCGTAGGACGGCCCACCACGAGAAGACCAGCACGACGGCGGGCCGGCGTCGAGGGGTCGCGGCTCAGCCGCCGGCGAGCAGCGCGCGGACGCCGTCGATCGTGTCCGCCTCGGCGGGCGTCTTGTCCGGGCGGTACCGGAGCACCCGGGCGAAGCGCAGCGCGACGCCGCCGGGGTAGCGGGGACTGCGCTGGACCCCGTCCAGGGCGATCTCGACGACGAGCTCGGGGCGCAGCAGCACCCCCCAGTCGGCCTGCTCGCGGGCGTGGCCCGGGAACGTCTCGGTCTGCCAGTCCAGCAGCGCGTCGGTCATCCCCTTGAACGTCTTGCCCACCATCACCGGCTGCCCGCCGTGCGGGTCGCGCGCGCCCAGGTGGATGTTCGACAGCTTCCCGGCGCGCCGCCCGTACCCCCACTCGGCGCCGAGGACGACCAGGTCCAGGGTGTGCACCGGCTTGACCTTCTGCCAGGCCCGTCCGCGGCGGCCCGCCGCGTAGGCGGCGTCCAGCGCCTTGACGACCACACCCTCGTGGCCGGCCGCCAGCGCGTCGTCGAGCACCCCGGCCGCCTGCTCCGGGCTCGGGCTGCGGACGCCGGGCATCCGGAGCGCCGCGTGCGCGTCCGCCGCGAGCAGCCCGGCCAGCGCGTCCAGGCGCACCGACAGCGGCTCGTCGAGCAGGTCGCGGCCGTCCACGTGCAGCAGGTCGAAGAAGAACGGGCTGAGCAGGACACCGGCGTCGGCCGCGTCGCTGCCGAAGCGGCTCATGGTGTCCTGGAACGGGCGCGGGCGGCCGTCGTCGTCCAGGGCCAGGGTCTCCCCGTCGAGGACCGCGGTGGTGCACGGCAGCGCCCGCACGCGGTCCACCAGCTCGGGCACCGCGTCGGTCACCTCGCGCAGGGTGCGGGTCCACACCCGGACGTCGTCGCCGTCCCGGTGCACCTGGATGCGGGCGCCGTCGAGCTTGAACTCCACGGTCACGCCGGTGCCCAGGTCGGCCAGCGCGGCGTCCAGGGAGGAGCCGGGGCTGGCCAGCATCGGGTGCACGGGCCGGCCCACCTGCAGGCGCGTGGCCTCCAGCGCCTCCGCTCCGCCACCCAGGGCGGTGGCCGCGGTCTCCGGCACGCTGCCCGACAGCATCGCCGACCGCCGGACCAGCGGCGCCGGGACGCCGGCCGCGGCGGCCACCGCGTCGAGCACCACGCCCTCCAGGGCGCCCTGCCGCAGCTCGCCGGTGAGCAGCCGGAAGAGGAAGCGCTGCTCCTCCAGGGTCGCCGTGGCCAGCAGGGCGCCGAGGAGCTCCTCCCGGCGGGACGTGGACCCGGGACCGCCGGTGGCCGCCAGGTCGGTGAGGGTCCGGTCGAGGGCGGTCACCGTCAGCGCCGGCGTCGCGGCCGGCTCGGGGGTCAGCCGGGACAGCGTCCGCCACCCCACCCCGAGCCGGGCCTGCAGCGTCTCCCCGGACAGCCACGCGGTCACCGGCCGCACCTCGTCGTCCCCGGCCTCCCGGAGCAGCGCGGCGATGGCCGCGGCCTTGGCGGTGCGGGACCGGGTGGCCGCCACCGCGGCGGACACGGCGAGGACGTCGCTGAGCAGCACCGCGCCATCGTGGCAGCGACGACCGACGGTTCAGCCGGGGTGGTGCGCCGCCCGGTGCTCGGCCAGCGCGTCCAGGCCGAAGTCGGCCTCCGGGTCGCGCCACACCGAGTGCGCGTGGTTGCCGCCCTGCTGGGTGTCGTCCCACTCGATCAGCAGCCGGTGCCCCTGCAGGCGGAAGTAGTGCGGCTGCCCGGGCTCGGTCGACCCCGCCCACGCCAGGTGCAGGGTGTCGGCGTCCACCGGCGGGACCACGCCGGCGGGAGCCCGGTCCAGGTGGGCGGCCAGCAGCGACCGGAGCAGCTCCCGCCCGGTCGCGTCCAGCTCGCCGGCCGGGAGGCCCAGGGGCAGCTCGGTGAGGGGGAGCCGTCCGCCGTCGGGGCCGGGCGCCACCTCGGTCCCGGTGGGCAGCCGCGGGCGGTTGCCGCTGACGATGTCCGACGGCGCCCGGTCCAGCAGCACGGCGCGCGCCCGCAGGTCCGGGGGGAGCGACCGGACCAGGTCGCGGGCGAGGTCCTCGGTCCCGCCCAGGGGCCGCAGGGAGCCTCCGCCGAGCAGCGGGGCCGAGGCCGGGTTCGCGCCGAGGAAGCAGGGGGTCACGGCCCGCACCCGGCCGTCGACCACGAGGTCGTTCAGCGAGACGTGGTGCCCGCCGAAGCGCCAGCCCCACGGGGCGGTGCCGCCCGGCTCGCCGAACACCCGCAGGTAGTAGAGCCCGGGATCGCGGAAGCGCTCCCGCCCGCCGCCCCGCGGGAAGCCCTCCGCGCGGTCGAGCACGTTCTCCAGGCCGATGACGGTGCACACCGTCACGTACCCGGCGGTCGACAGGCCGGTCGCGACCAGCTCCATGGCGAGCGACTGCTGCAGGGGCCGCTGCCGGCCGAGGGGGAGTCCGCCGTGGTCGGTGGGGACGTAGTGCCAGCGGAGCCGCTCGCGCTCGGCCGCCGTCCCGGCCCGGGGTCCCGGCCGCTGGGCCAGGTCGCGCTGCTGCGGATCGAGCGCGTCCAGCCACGCGGCCGCGGCGGCGGCCATGCGCCCGGCGACGGCCGCCGCGGCGGGCTGCGGGTCGTCGGCGGGGTCCACGGGATCGTCGGCGGACGCCGGTGGCGGGCGGGCCCGCAGGCCCGGACCGCCACCGGCCGGTCCGTCAGGCGCCGCCGGCGTCCTGCTGGCCGATGCGCTGGTCGGCCATGTCGCCGACCTTGTCGGACTGCTGGTCGAACTTGCCGCCGGTCTTGTCGTCGGCGAGCTGCTCGGCCTTGTCGAGCGCCTGGTCGCTCTTCTGCTCACCCTGCTCGCTGTTCAGGGCGTCCTTCGCCTTGTCGCCGAGGCCTCCGAGGCTCATGCCGTGCTCCTTCGCGCGCTGGGAACGGGACGGCGGGATACCCCGGCGGCGGCGTTCGACGCCTCCGGAGGCGAGTCGCGACCGATGGCTGGAACGAGAGGGCGGGGACGCAGTGCGTCCCCGCCCTCCGCTCACTCGCTCTCGTCGAGCGCGGCGGCGACCCGGCGGTGGGCGGTCCAGATCTCGTCGGGGATCCCCGCGAACCCCGACAGGTGCTCCTCCCGGTGGGCCATCTCCTGGCGCCAGCGCGGCGTGTCGATGGTGAGGATCCGGTCGAGGTCGGCGGGGCTGATGTCGACGCCCTCGAGCTCCAGCTCCTCCTTGGCCGGCACGATCCCGACCGGCGTGTTGATGCCGGTGACGTCGCCGTCCCGCAGCCGCGCCAGCCACAGCAGGGGACGCAGGTTGTCCCGGTAGCCCGGCCACAGGAACCGGCCGTCCTCGCCGCGCTGGAACCAGTTCACGTGGGCGAAGATCGGCTGGTCCGTCGCCGCCCCGATGATCTTCAGCCAGTGCGCGGCGTAGACGCCCTCGGGCGTGGCCATGAACGGGCGCATCGACATCGGGTCGTACCGCAGCACGCCCTCGGTGCCCTCGGCGGCGAAGGTGGCCTCGGCGCCGAGGGTCAGGCCGTCGTACACGCCCTCGGCCAGGTCGGTGATCGCGCGGACCAGGGGCTCCCGGTCGCGGGTGCGGCCGCCGAAGATGATCGCGTCGATCGGCACGCCCTTGGGGTTCTCGAAGTCGGGGGCGATGTTCGGCACGTTGGCCAGGGTCGTGGTGAACCGGCTGTTCGGGTGCGCCCACGGCGCGCCCGCGTTCTCCGCGGACCGCTCGGAGACCAGCTGGCCGGTCCAGTCCCGCCAGCCGGTGGGGTCCGCCGGCGGCTCGGGGGTCTTGCCCTCCCACCAGACCTCGTGGGTCGACTCGTTGTAGGCGACGTTGGTGAAGATCGTGCCGGTGCCCTCGGCGATCGCCGCGACGGCGGTGGGGTTGGTGGCCTCGTTGGTGTCCTTGGCGACGCCGAACACCCCGAACTCCGGGTTGATGCCGTAGACGCGGCCGTCCTCGGGGTCCACCCGCAGCCAGGCGATGTCGTCGCCGTAGAAGGTCACGTGGTAGCGGTCGCCGAGGCCCTCGGGCGACAGCATCATCGCCAGGTTCGTCTTCCCCGACGCGCTCGGGAAGCCGCCGCAGATGTGCCAGGTGCGGCCGGTCTGCTTGTCGGTGATGCCGAGCAGCATGAACTGCTCGGCCAGGAAGATGCCCGACCGCCAGCCGTCGTAGGCGCCCTGGCGCAGGCCGTGAGCGATCTTGCCCAGGAGCGCGTTGCCGCCGTAGGACGACCCGTAGTGCAGGATCGTCCGCTCGTCGGCCACGGTGACGAAGTAGCGCTGGTCGTCCGGCGTCCCCTGGCCCAGGTTCTCCAGGTCGCCGGTGACGTGCACGCCGCGCACGAAGCTGTCGGGGTCCTCGAGCTCGTTGACGTACTCCACGCCGACCCGGGCCATGCGGATCATGTGCAGCACGACGGTGCGGGTGTCGGTCAGCTCGACGCCGGTGGCGTAGCCGGCCAGCGGCGACCCGGGCGGGGCCATCAGGTAGGGGACGACGTACATCGTCTTGCCGGCCGACTTGCCGCGCATCCGCTCCTCGAGGAGGGGCCGCATCTCCTCCGCCGGGCGCCAGTTGTTGTAGACGCCCTTGTCGGCGGGGTCGCTGGTCGCGACCACGGTGCGCTCCTCCGAGCGCGCGGTGTCCTTGGGGTGGCTGCGCGAGTAGTACCGGCCCTCGCCCGCGGGCTGCAGCTCGCCGGCGTCCAGCGCCTCCTGCACGAGCCGGGCGTCGTCGGAGGCGTTGACCACCTCGACCCGCGCGGCGCCGGTGTGCGCGGCCCAGTGCCGGACGAAGTCGCGGACGCGACCGTTCTGCAGGCCTGCCTCGTCGAGCACGGCGTCGATGGCGTCCACGACCCAACCTCTCCTTCGAGGAGCGCTCCGTGCCGCGCCACCCGGTCGTGGGCGCGGAGGGGCTCGATGGGAGGGGAAACTACCGACCGTGCGCGCGACGCGTCACACGGGGCGCGGACGCGGCCGCCGCGGGGAGCTCAGCCGAGGCCCGGTGCCCGTGCGCCGAGGGTCCGCTCCACCGCGGCGGACCCGTGCAGGGCCACCGCCCGGCCGGCCCGCCCGGCGGCGTCGAGGTGGTCGAGCACGAGCTCGCGCGCGGGCGCCGACAGGCTGGTCACCGAGGCGGCGTCGATCGCGTCGACCCGCACCGGCTCGCGCCCGTAGCGGCGCAGAAAGGCCTCGACGGCGGCGCCGTCGACCTCGCCGGCCAGGCACAGCACCCGCCCGCCGGAGGTGTTGAGCAGGCGGACGACGCCGCGCCGCGCCGGGCCGTCGGTCGGGAGGGCGGTCACCCGGCCAGTGTCCCGCCGGTGCGCGGAGCCGGCCGGGAACAGCGGGCCCCCCTGCCCGGTTCGGGCCGACGCCGGAGGTCCTTGTCCCCGCGGCCCGCGGTGGCGGATCGTCCGGGCACCGCGCCGCGCCGATGCCCACTCCGAGAGGACCCGACATGACCACGACCAGGCCCGACCCGGCGACGTCGGAAGCCGAGCGCGCCCGCATCCGGGCGGCCCACCTGCGGCCGGCCGGCGAGCGCCCCGCCTCGACCGCGCGCGGGCTGCACCACACCGCGCTGATCAGCAGCGACGTGGAGCGGACGGTCCGCTTCTACCAGGACGTGCTGGGCTTCCCGCTGACCGAGCTCATCGAGAACCGGGACTACCCGGGCTCCTCGCACTTCTTCTTCGACATCGGCAACGGCAACCTCCTCGCCTTCTTCGACTTCCCGGGCCTGGACGTCGGCCCCTACGCCGAGGTGCTCGGCGGCCTGCACCACATGGCCATCAGCGTCGAGCCGCGGCACTGGGAGGAGCTGGTGCGGCGGCTGACCGACGCCGGCGTCGCGCACGAGGTGCACAGCGGGGTGTCGGTCTACTTCCGCGACCCGGACGGCGCCCGCATCGAGCTGATCGCCGACCCGCTGGGTGAGATGTACGGCACGCACGTCCTCTGAGCCGCCGGGGTCACGGCCGGCCGGATCCGTCGCGGCCGGCCGCGACCACCTCGGCGAGGGTCGCGCCGTCCCGCGCCACCCACGCGCGGCCGTCGTCGGTGAGCACGACGGGGGGCTGCAGGAGCCGCGGGTGCTCCGCCAGCAGGCCGGATCCAGGCGTCGGCATCGCGCGCCGTGTCGCGAAGGCCCAGCTCGCGGGCCGGCGACTCGGACATCCGGGTGACCTCCCACGGCTGGGGGTCGAGGGCGCTCAGCGCGGCCCGCAGCTCCGCCTCCGTGGGCGGGTCGCCCAGGTAGCGGCGCACCGTGTGCTCGACGCCGGCCGCCTCGAGCTCGTCCCGGGCGGTGCGGCACCTGGAGCAGGACGGGTCGAACCAGACCTCCACGCCGCCACGCCAGAGCCCGCCAGCGACCCGGGTCACCCGGTCGACTCGCTGCCGGCGATTGTCACAACTGCATAACGACGGTTACCGTGGGTGGTGTCCGGCGGTGTCACGCCCCCACCCGGGGGAGTCCGAGCGGACGCCGCCGAGTCGCCCTCCGGGGCGAGCCGGGGACCCACCGCAGTACTGGGGTGAATCCCGCCCGGGCGCGTCCCGGCCGGGTAGGGCTGCTTCCCGCCCGAACCCGTCAGCTAACTCGGTAGGCGGCATCGGGAGAAACGGAGAGCCGCCGGATGGCGCCCTCGGTCACTGCTGCGCGACCCCGCTCGGCCGGGCACGGCAGGACCCGAGGCCGCCCGCGCACCTGACCGCCCGCGGCCGTCCCGCCGCCCGCCGCCGCACACCCCCGAGCGCTGCTGTTCAGCCGGCTCCCGCCGGTTCCCCCGTGTGCTCGGCCGGCCGGCCCCGACGACCGTGGCCCCTGCTGCCCGCATCCCCCCGCAGCCGACCGTTCTCCCCGGTCCTCCTGCGCCCGCACCCCCGGAGCACCCACCACCCATGGACACCCGCACGACCCCGTCCGGCCGCGCTGCCCGCTCGCGCCGCCGCCCGCCCTCCTCGGTCCGCCGTCCCGGCCTGTACCTGGGCGTCGCCGCGGCCGGCGCCGTCCTCGTCCACGTCGTCGTCGGTGCCGAGCCCGCCGCCGTGGCCGAGGCCGGCGCCACGGAGTCGGTGAGCGTCGCGCAGGAACTCGGCCTCTCCGCCTCGGCGGGCCCGGTGGACCTGACGCGCGACCTCCAGCCCCTCGAGGACCTCGCGGCCACCCGCAGCACCCGCGAGGACGCCCAGGTGGCGGCCGCGCAGGTCCAGGCGGCCGCCGACCAGGCCGTGCTCGACCGGCAGCGGGCGGAGGCCGAGGCCGCCGCCCGCGCCGCGGCCGAGGCCGAGGCGGCCGCCCAGCGCGAGGCCGCCGAGCGGCAGGCCGCCGAGCAGCAGGCCCAGGCACGGGCCCAGGCCGAGGCGCAGGAGCAGGCGGCGGCCCCCGCGGCCGCCGCGCCGCCCACCGCCGCGCGGGCCTCCACCGCGGCCGCCGGCGCGGTCGCGAAGATCACCAACTCCGCCGGTGGGGTGAAGCCGCAGGTGCAGGCCGCCGCCAACGCGGTCGTGAGCAACGTGCCCGGCTTCGCCGGCAACACCATCGGCGGCACCCGCGCCAGCGCTGCCGACCCGGGCGGCCACCCCTCGGGGCTGGCCGCCGACTACATGGTGGGCACCGACGCCGGCCTCGGGGACGCGGTCGCGCAGTACCACATCGCCCACTGGGAGGAGCTCGGCGTGGACTACGTCATCTGGAAGCAGCGGATGCTGAGTTCGCCCGGCGGCGCGTGGAAGGCGATGGCCGACCGCGGCGGCGTCACCGCGAACCACTTCGACCACGTGCACGTCAACTACCGCGGCTGACCCGCCGGTCGGCCGCCGTCCGGAGGACGGCCTAGGGTCGGTTCCCATGCCGACGACGCCGGAGCAGCCGACCGCGGGGACGGTCCGGGACCTCGGGCTGCCCACCCGGGCGGTCACTGCCCTGACCCGCGCCGGGATCACCCGCGCCGACCAGCTGGCGCGGCTGACCCGGCGGGACCTGGCCGGGATCGACGGGCTGGGCGCCGGCTCCATCGCCGCCATCCGGCTCGTCGTCCCCGAGCCGCACCAGGACGGCGCGCCGTCCCGCTCCCCGGAGGACGACGCGGAGTCGCCCCGGGCCCTGCCGATCCCGTCGCTCGAGTCCCTGCGGGCCCCCCGCGGGCGCACGACGGTCGACCTGATCGTGCCCGCGACGCCGCCCCGCGACCCCGCGGTCTGGCCGGCTCCGCCGCCGCCGCGGCCTCCGGAGTACGCGGACCTGTGGCGCATCGGCCGGCGGGTCGCCGGCTCGGTCGCCGGAGCGCCCTGGCGGCTGGCCCGCGGCTCGGTGCTCGTCCCCGTGCGGCTGGTGGCGCGGCTCCTCGGGCACGGGCGCTGAGCGGTCCGGTCACGGGTCCGGCCGCCCCGCGCATCGGTGTCGTCGGCGCCGGCATCGTGGGCCTGGCGGTCGCCCGCCGGTTGGCGCAGCTGCGGCCGGACGCGCGGATCACCGTCGTCGACAAGGAAGCCGACGTGGCGGTCCACCAGACCGGCCGCAACAGCGGCGTCGTCCACGCCGGCCTCTACTACCCGCCGGGCTCGCTCAAGGCGCGGCTGTGCACCCGGGGCCGGGCCCTGCTGCGCGAGTTCTGCGCCGAGCACGGCCTGGTCCACGACGAGTGCGGCAAGCTGGTCGTCGCCCGGCACGCCGGGGAGCTGCCCGCGCTGGCCGAGATCGAGCGCCGGGCCACCGCCAACGGGGTGCCCGGCCTGCGCCGGCTCCCGGGGAACGCGCTGCGCGAGGTGGAGCCGGAGGCCGCCGGGGTGGCGGCGCTGCACTCGCCGCACACGGCCATCGTCGACTTCCGGGCCGTGGCCCGGGCCATCGCCGGGGAGCTCCGGAGCCAGGGGCACGAGGTCCGGCTGGGCTTCGAGGTCACCGGCGTGCGGCGGGAACCCGGCGGGGGAGTGGTGCTCCGCTCCGGGGAGGCCGACCTCGCCGTCGACCGGCTGGTGGTCTGCGCCGGGCTGCAGGCCGACCGGGTGTCACGCCTGGCCGGTGACGCGGCGGGCCCGGCCATCGTGCCGTTCCGCGGCGAGTACCTCCGGCTGGTCCCGGAGCGCCGCTGGCTGGTGCGCGGGCTGATCTACCCGGTGCCCGACCCCCGCTACCCGTTCCTCGGCGTCCACTTCACCCGGCGGGTGGACGGCGGGGTGGACATCGGGCCCAACGCCGTCCTCGCGCTGGCCCGGGAGGGCTACCGCTGGCGCGACGTGCGGCTCGGCGAGCTGGCCCGGACCCTCACCTGGCCGGGCACGCGCCCGCTGGTCCGGCGGCACTGGCGGACCGGCCTGGCCGAGGTCCACGGTTCGGTGTCGCGGCGGGCGTTCGTGGCCGCGGCGCGGGCGTTCGTCCCCGCGCTCACCGACGGCGACGTCGAGCGGGCGCCGGCCGGTGTCCGCGCCCAGGCCGTCGACCGGGACGGCACCCTCGTCGACGACTTCCGCATCCACCGGCTCGGCTCCGTCGTGACCGTCCGGAACGCGCCGTCCCCCGCGGCCACCTCCGCCCTGGCCATCGGCGAGTACGTGGCCGACCGGGTGCTCGCCGGCGACGCGGACTGACCCGCGTCCAGGAAGCCCACGGGGCCGTGCCAGCCGCGGCACAGGCTGCGCGCGCAGGCTGCTCCCGAGGCCGGAGACGCCGGCCCCGGACGAGGAGACCCTGTGCGCAAGAAGCTCGTGATCGCGGCCACCGCCGGCGCGCTGACCCTCACCGGCCTGGCCGTGGCCGTGCCCGCGCTGGCCGACGCGGATCCGGCCGAGGGCACGTCGTCCTCCCGGCTCGACCGGATCAGGGACGCCCTGTCGGGGCTGGTCGGCAACGGCTCGATCACCCAGGAGCAGGCCGACGAGGTGGCCGGCACCCTGGCCGCCGCCGACCTGAGCGGGCACGGCGGGCACGGCGGCGGCAGGGGCCTGGCGGTCGCCGGGGAGGCGCTCGGCATGAGCGAGGACGACCTGCGCTCCGCCCTCCAGGCCGACGGGGCCACGCTGGCCTCGGTCGCCGAGGACCAGGGCGTGGCGGTCGACACGTTGGTCCAGGCGCTGGTGACCGCGCAGCGGGAGCGCATCGCCGCGGCGGTCACCGACGGCCGGATCACCCAGGAGCAGGCCGACGAGCGCCTGGCCGACCTCGAGCAGCGGGTAACCGAGCGGGTCTCCGAGCCGCTCGGGGACCGCGGACCGCGCGGGGACGGCGACCGGCCGGCGCACGACTGACCCCTGCGGCACGGCGCCGACCCCCCTCCGCGTGCTGTGCCGCAGGACCGTCCCGCGCAGACGTCCTAGACATCTGTTGCGGGACCCCCGGCCAGGCAGCATGCTCCCCGTGGGCGGGGCCCCGGGGCAGGACCCGGGTGCGCCCTGCCCGCCAACGTGGGCACGCGTTCCGCAGGGCCCCGGTGCGTCCGCGCCGGGCCCTGCGGCACGGTGGGGGAGTGCAGCCGCTGATCGACGCCGGCCTCCTCCCCGAGGGGCTCACCCCGACGGTGCTCGCCCTCGTGCTGTGCGCGGCGCTGGCGGCCGGGTGGGTCGACGCGGTGGTCGGGGGCGGCGGGCTGCTCCAGCTGCCGGCGCTGCTGCTGGTCCCGGGGATCACCCCGGTGCAGGCGCTGGCGACCAACAAGCTGTCGTCGGTCTTCGGCACCACGACCAGCGCCGTCACCTACGCCCGCCGGGTGCACCCCGACCTCCGGACCGCCCTCCCGATGGCGGCGATCGCGCTGGTCTGCAGCTTCGGGGGAGCCTCGGTCGCGGCCCTGCTGCCGGCCGCGGTGTTCAAGCCGGTCATCGTCCTGGCGCTGGTCGCCATCGCCGCGTTCACCCTGCTGCGGCCGTCGCTGGGCGGGGTGACGGCGCTGCGCCACACCGGGCACCGGCACCACGGGATCGCCGGCGCCCTCGGTGCCGGGATCGGCTTCTACGACGGCGTCCTGGGGCCGGGGACGGGGTCGTTCCTCGTCTTCGCCATGGTGTCGCTGCTGGGCTACGACTTCCTGTCCGCCAGCGCCAAGGCCAAGATCGTCAACGTCGCCACCAACCTGGGGGCGCTGCTGTTCTTCGTCCCCCACGGCTCGGTGTTCTGGGGCCTGGGCCTCGTGCTGGGCGCGGCGAACACGCTCGGCGGCTACCTCGGCTCCCGCGCGGCGACGGCCCGGGGGGCCGGGTTCATCCGCGGGGCCTTCCTCGTCGTCGTCACCGCGCTCATCGGCCGGCTCGGCTGGGACGTCTGGACCGAGAACCTGCGGCCGCTGGTCGGGTGAGGCCGACCGGGGAGGTCAGGCGCTGAGCGGGATGCGGCGCTGCAGCCGCAACCGGCGACGCTCCCGCTCCGAGAGGCCGCCCCAGATGCCGAACCGCTCGTCGCCGGCGAGCGCCGTCTCCAGGCACTCCGAGCGCACGGGGCACCCGGCGCAGACCCGCTTGGCCTCGCGGGTGGAGCCGCCCTTCTCCGGGAAGAACGCCTCCGGGTCGGTCTCGGCGCACAGGGCGTCCAGCCGCCAGGACTCGTCGATCGGGCCGTCGGGGGTCCACGGCGTCCCGAGCAGGGAGTCGCCGGCGGTGGGGGTGTCGGAGAGGAGGGTGAGGGCGGGGCGGGTGGAGGAGTGCACGGGAAGCTCCTGGTGAGTGGGGTGTGCGTACCGCCTGTGACGGAACGGTACGACCTGGCTGCTGTCTGTGACGTTACGGAGACCTCTGTGCGGTTGGCACTGGCACAAAGTCTCCGAAACGGACGGGTCCGATTGGTGGATTGTGTCGGCGACCCCGGCCGCGCTGCGCCGGCGACGGCCCGTCACACCGGTTCGACGACCTCGGACTCGCCGGGCACGCCCCGGTCCACGACGACGGGGGGCCCGCCCCTGCGCGGCCACACGCGGTAGGAGTGGAAGGCCATCGGGAGGCCGCGGGCGGCGAGGGGGTCCGCGGCGTCCATGACCTGCACGTGCACGTGCGGCTGCGTCGAGTTGCCCGAGTTGCCGCAGGCGCCGACCTGCCCGCCGGCGGCCACCGGCTCGCCCGCCCGCACCCGGATCGAGCCGCGGCGCAGGTGCGCGAGGACGACGAAGCCGCTCCCGCCGTCCAGCTCGAGGACGACGTGGTTGCCGGCCAGCGCGGCGGCGCCGCCGCGGGCCCGGGCCGCCTGGGTCGCGGCGTAGGACAGGAGGGTCAGCGGTGACCGCCGGGCCTCGTGGTCGTCCTCGCCGTCGTGCACCGCCACCACCCGGCCGGCCGCGGGTGCGAGGACCGGCCGGCCGAAGGCCGCGAACCGGTCGGCCGGCTCCGTGGCCAGCAGCGTCCGCCAGTCGCGGGTGGTGGCGGTGCGGCGCCCGCGCACGGCGACGAAGTCCATGGCGTAGGTGGTGGCGAACAGGTGCGTGCCGTGGCTGGGCACGCGCCGGGCAGGGCTGTTCCGGGCGAGCCACGTGCCGGAGAAGGGCAGCCGGAGCACGACGTGGTCGGGGACGGACGCCACGCCCCCATCCTGCCCGCCGGACCCCCGGGCTACGCGGCGTCGCGGCGCAGCAGCGACCACCCGCCGGCCGCGAGCGCCGCGGCCGACCAGCCGAGGAGGAGCAGGGTCGCCTGCGTCGCCGTCATGTCGGGCTCGCCGAGCAGCGTCCACACCGTGGCGGAGCCCGGCAGCAGCTCGCCGAGGTCGGCCATCCACCGCGCTCCGAAGGCGGGCAGCAGGAAGGGCAGGACGAGCTGCAGCAGGAAGACGGTCGCCAGCGCGCCCGCGGTGCTGCGCAGCAGCAGCCCCGTGCCCACGGCGAGCGCGCTGCCGGCGGCCAGCACGGCGGCGATCCGGCCCAGGCTGCCGGCCAGCTCGCCGGCGCCGAGGGTCAGGTCGGGGTCGATGAGGACGGCGGCGACGTCGGCGGCCAGCGCCAGCAGCACCCCGGCGGCCGTCGCCGCCGCGACCGGGACGGCGATCCGCACGGCCAGCAGCACGCCCCGGCGCGGCGTCCACTGCAGGGTCGGGCCGATCCCCCCGGTGGCGTACTCCGGCGTGACCGCGAGCAGCGCGAGCACCAGCAGCGCGAACTGCCCGGGCAGCACGCCGAACTCGCCGGCGAACGTCGCCGGGACGAGCCCGCCGGACCCGTCGCCGCCCGCCTCGTCGTAGGCGGCGGTGGCCCCCATCCCGACGATGGTGACCGCGGCGGCCAGCAGGCACCACCACGTCGTCCGCACGGTGCGCAGCCGCAGCCACTCGGCCGCCGCCGCGCGAACGGCGACGGTCGCCGTCCCCGGTTCGGCGGTCCGGACGGCGACGCTCCCCGCGGTCACCGCCGCACCTGCCCGGCCGGCTCGAGCTCGTCCGCGACGCGGTACTCCACGCTGGCCCCGGTCAGGTCGAGGTAGACCTGCTCCAGGGAGCTGCGCTCCTCGGCCAGCCGGTGGACGGCGACCCCGGCGGCCAGGGCGAGGTCCCCGACCGTCTCGGCGTCCGCCCCGCCGACCAGCAGCTCGCCGTCGCCTGCGGGGTCGACCTGCAGGCCGTGCCGCGCCAGCGCCTGCGCCAGCCGGTCGGGGGACGGCGTCCGCACGCGGACCTGCCGCCGTGCCCCCTCGCTCCGCATCACCTCGCGCATCGAGGCGTCGGCGATCAGCCGGCCGCGGCCGATGATCACCAGGTGGTCGGCGGTCTGCTCCATCTCGCTCATCAGGTGGCTGGACAGCAGCACGGTGCGCCCCTCGTCGGCGAGCCGCCGCACCAGGCCGCGGATCCACCGGACCCCGTCGAGGTCCAAGCCGTTCATCGGCTCGTCGAAGACCAGGACGCCGGGGTCGCCGAGCAGCGCCGCGGCGATGCCCAGCCGCTGGCGCATGCCCAGGGAGTAGCCGCGCACCCGCCGCCGGGCGGCCGTGCCCAGCCCGACGAGGTCGATGACCTCCTCCACCCGCTGCCGGGGGATGCCGGCGGTGCGGGCGGCGACCCGCAGGTGGTCGCGGCCGCTGCGCCCGGGGTGCACGGCGCCCGCGTCGAGCAGGGCGCCGACGGCCCGCAGCGGTTCGCCCATCCCGGTCACGGGGCGGCCGGCCACCAGCGCCCGGCCGCGGGTCGGCCGGTCGAGGCCCAGGACCATGCGCATGGTGGTGGACTTGCCGGCGCCGTTCGGGCCGAGGAAGCCGGTCACCGCGCCGGGCAGCACGTCGAAGGTCAGGTCGTCGACGGCGCGCACCGCGCCGTACTGCTTGGTCAGCCCGCGCACCTGGATCACGCGCACGGCTCCGGAGGACGGCGGCGGTGCGAGCGCCGCGGGGAGGAGGCAGGAGTCATGGCACCGAGCGTGTCGGGACCGGTCCCCGGTCCGCGTCACCCCACAGCGCCGACCTGGCTCCCCCGCGCGGGGGAGGAGGACGAGGCACGCGCGGGGGAGCCGCCCGGCGCACGGGACGGCGAGGATCGGGCCATGACCTGGACGACGCCCCTCCCCGGCCCGCCCGGGCAGCCCCTGCGCCGGGTGCGGGCCTTGCTGGCCGCCGCCCGCCCCGGCTGGCGCCGCCGCGCGCTGTACGCCCTGGCCGGCCTGCCCCTGGGGGCGCTCTACCTGGCCCTGTTCCTCGGCCTGTTCGGCTCGGTCGTCGCGGTGGTCTACGGCGTCGGCGTGCTGCTGGTCCTGCTGGTGCTCGCCGTCGCCCGCGGGTTCGCCGGCCTCGAACGCCGGCTGGCGCGCGGGCTGCTCGGCGTCGCCATCCCCGACGGCGTGCGGGTGCGCGACCAGCGCGGCGTCATCCGCCGGGTTCTGCGCCTGGTGCTCGACGCCAGCACCTGGCGGGCGCTGGGGTGGCTGGGCGCGCGCGTCCTGATCGGCGCCGCCACGCTGGCCACCGTGTTCTTCGGCGCCGTCGCCTTCGTCGCCCTGGGCTGGGCCACGGACTGGAACGTGCTCACCGCGGTGCCGCTGCTGGCGCTCATGGCGGCGGTCGTGGGCCTGACCCTGGTGGTGCTGGAGCTGCTGGTCCGCCTGGCCGCCGCGGCGGCACCGCTGCTGCTCGGGTCGGCCGCGGAGCAGCGCATCGCCGAGCTGCAGCAGAGCTCCCGGCGGCTGGCCGACCGCAACCGGCTGGCCCGCGACCTGCACGACACGATCGGGCACGCGCTGACCGCCAGCCTCCTGCAGGCCACCGCGGCGCGGCGCACCCTCGTCCCGGCCGGGGACCGTCCCGTGCAGGCGGACTTCGCCCGGCAGGCGCTCGAGCACATCGAGACCAACACCCGCACCGCGCTCTCCGAGCTGGACCGGGTGCTCAGCGTGCTGCGCACCGAGGGCGGCCCGGGGTCCCCGACACCGTTCGCGCCGCCCGGGCTGGCCGACCTCGACGACCTGCTGGCCGGCCTGCGCGACGGCGGGCTGCCGGTCGCCCTGGTGGTGGACGGCGACGTCGAGGAGGTGCCCGCGACGCTGCAGGAGCTGGCCTACCGCGTCGTCCAGGAGGGCACCACCAACGTGCTGCGCCACGCCGGCTGCCCGCTCACCGTGGCCCAGGTCGCGCGCGGCGAGGACACCCTGGTCGTCCGGGTGTGCAACGAGCGGGCCTCGCAGCTGGACAGCCGGCCCGGGCCCGGAGGCGGGCGCGGCCTGGCCGGGCTGCGGGAGCGCGCGGCCGCCGCCGGCGGCACGCTGAGCGCCCAGCCCACACCCTCCGGCGGGTTCGAGCTGTGCGTCACCCTCCCCGTGGCCGGGACCGCGTGACGCCGAACGGCCTGCGCCTGCTGCTGGTCGACGACGACGTCCTGGTCCGCTCCGGCCTGCGGGTGATCCTCGAGAGCGAGCCGGACCTCACCGTGGTGGGCGACGCCGGCACCGGCCGCCAGGCGCTGGAGGTGGCGGCCCGCACGGATCCGGACGTCGTCCTGATGGACGTGCGGATGCCCGACATGGACGGCATCGCGGCCACCGCCGCCCTGGTGGCCCGGGATCCGCAGCGGCCGCGCGTGCTGGTGCTGACCACGTTCGAGGACGACGACTACCTGTTCCGGTCGCTCCAGGCCGGCGCCAGCGGGTTCGCGCTCAAGCGCTCGGACCCCGACGAGCTGGTCGACGCGATCCGCGTCGTCGCGCGGGGCACGTCACTCGTGCTGCCCGACCTCACCCGGCGGCTGATCGCCGCGCACGTGCCCGCCCGGCTGCGCGGCGCCGCCGCGCTGCCCGAGCTGACCGGGCGCGAGGCGGACGTGCTGCGGCTGGTCGCCGCCGGCCGGTCCAACGCCGAGATCGCCACCGAGCTGTACCTGAGCCGCGAGACGGTCAAGACACACGTCAGCAGCGTGCTGCTCAAGCTGGGTGCCCGCGACCGCACGCAGGCCGTCATCGCGGCGTACGAGAGCGGGTTCATGGCCCTCTGAGCACGGCCCTCTGAGCGCGGCAATGTGAGCGCGTCAGGCCATCGGGGTGAAGCCGGGCAGGTGCCCGCCGAGCCAGGTCGTCCAGCGCGGGGCCTCCCGGTCGGCCGCCCCGGCTCCGCCATCCCCGAACAGGGGCCCGCGCACCGCGACCGTCGTGCCGCCGTAGTCGAACGTCCCGATCTCGAGGACGCCGGGAGAGGGCCGCTCGACGTGCAGGGTGACGGTGCGGGGGGCGACGTCGACGACCGTGCCCGTGGTGGGGGGTGCGCCGGCGTCCAGCTCCACCCGGTCGCCCACCGTGGCGGCGGCCAGGCCGAGGGAGGTGAGCAGCTCGCGGGCGACGTCGTCGGGCGAGCGGTCGGCGACGGCGCCGAAGACGAGCAGCTGGGTGGCCCGCTGTCCCGGGAAGTGCGTCAACGCGAGGCGCAGGCAGCCCAGCGCGCCCCGCCATCCCTCGTCGGTGCCCTCGAGGTGCTCCTCCCAGCCCGCGCCGTCGGCGAAGAAGCCGCTGACCAGCCGGACGACGCACGTGCCGCCGTGCCGCGCCTCGACGAGCAGCTCGGTGGCCCACGGCGGCGCGTCGGGGTGGTCGGGATCCCAGTCGCGCTCCTCGTAGGCGAAGCGGTGCGGCGGCTCCCAGGCGGTGACGACCCCCTCGGAGTTCCCGAACGGCCCGTGGTGGGTCACGATCCGGCCGCCCTCCCGCTCCTCGACCTCGGCGGGCACGAACCAGGTGCCGATGCCCGGTCCGGTGGCGATGGCCCGCCACACGTCCTCCGGGGCGCCGGGGACCTCGACCTCGTGCGCGGAGACGCGGGCGGTGGGTTCGTCGGGGTCGTAGCGGGTCACGCGTCCTCCTCGATGGGCGTACCGACGGGGACGTCGGCGGGAACGGGGTGCACGCCGACGAGGACGCGGTGCCAGCGGCCCGCGGCGGCGGCCTCGTCGTGGTAGCGGGCGACCAGGCGGGTGACCGTCGCCGCGAGCTCGTCGGCGAAGGCGGCACGGTCGCCGGGGGAGGCGAACCGGACGTCGGCGTCCAGGGCGAGGACCGGCAGCGGTGCGCCGGCCCGCCGTGCGCCGGCCGCCATCCCCCCGACCTCGCGGAGCAGCCGCCCCGCGAGGGCGAGGAGGTAGGCGGCCGACAGGCGGTCGCGCACCCGCCGGGAGTCGGCCGCCGCGTCGCCGAGGGCGCCGGGGGACACCAGGTACCCAGCGGCCGTGGCGACCAGCAGCCGCTCGGTGAGGCCGCCCCACCGCCGTGTCCCGGCCGGCTCGACCAGGCCGTGGTCCTCCAGCTTGCGCAGGTGGTAGTTGACCTTCTGGCGGCTGAGCCCGACCCGCTCGGCGAGTGCCGCCGCCGACGCCGGGGTGCGGAGCTCGGCCAGCAGCCGGGCACGCACGGGCTCGAGCGCCACGGCCGCAGCCGCCGGGTCGCTGATCACGTCTACCGCCTCCACGGCTCCACCGTGGCTTTGACAGACAAAGCTGTCAAGGGTCGGAGTTGCGGGGGGTGTGACCGGCGGCGTTCGCTCGCGGCACCGACCGAGCAGCCCTCCCGAGAGGGGACGTCCCGTGCGACGCAGGGTCCCGCTCGCGCCGATCTCGACGGCGCGCCAGCTCCCGAGGCCGGCCGAGCTGCGCGAGCTCGTGCGGTTCCGGCGCCCCCGGCTCCGTCCGACAGAACGCCGGCTGAACGCGGCGCTCACCGTGCGGGACCTGCGGAGGGCCGCCACGCGCACCACCCCACGAGCCGTCTTCGACTACGTCGACGGCGCCGCGGAGGAGGAGATCACCGCGGCGCGCAACGTCGCGGCCTACCGGCGGGTGACCTTCTGCCCCGACGCGCTGAGCTCCGTCGCCGACCCGGATCCCGGCGTCGACCTCCTGGGCCGGCGCATCGCGCTGCCGCTGGTCCTGGCGCCGACCGGCTACACGCGGATGATGCACCACCACGGCGAGGCCGCCGTCGCCCGCGTGGCCGGGCACGTCGGCATCCCGTACACCCTCTCCACGGTCGGGTCCACCTCGATCCCCGACGTCCGGGCCGCCGCACCCGGCGCCGACCTGTGGTTCCAGCTGTTCCTCACCGCCGATCCCCGGGTCAACGAGGAGCTCCTCGCGCAGGCCGAGGACGCCGGGTACTCCACCCTGCTGCTCACCGTCGACACCGCGGTCTCCGGCATGCGCCTGCGCGACGTGGTCAACGGCCTGACGATCCCGCCGACGCTGACCGCCCGGACCGTGGTCGACATGGCCCGCTTCCCCGGCTGGCTGCTCGCCAAGCTGACGACGCCCGGCATCACCTTCGCCGTCCTCGGTAGCGCGGTGCAGGGGAACCCCACCCCGGGCGAGGTCGCGAGCCTGATGTTCGACCCCGGCATGGACCTGACCGCGCTGGACTGGGTGCGCCGGCGCTGGCGCGGCCCCCTGCTGGTCAAGGGGGTGACCACGCCCGACTCCGCCCGCCGGATCATGGCGCGCGGGGCCGACGGCGTCGTCGTCTCCAACCACGGCGGCCGCCAGCTGGACCGCTCCGCCGCGACCCTCGACGTCCTGCCCGCCATCCGGCAGGCGGTCGGCGCGGACGCGACCGTGCTCATCGACGGCGGCATCCTGCACGGGCAGGACATCGTGGCCGCCCGGGCGCTCGGTGCCGACGCGGCGATGATCGGCCGCGCGTACCTCTACGGCCTCATGGCCGGCGGTCAGGACGGCGTCCTGCGGGCCTGCGAGATCCTCGCCGAGGAGTACCAGCGCTGCATGCAGCTGCTCGGGGTCCGCCGCAGCGCGGACCTCGGCCGGCAGCACGTCGCGTTCCGCCCGCACGGCGGCGGCGACCACCCCGGCGTGCCCGCCTGACCGTCCGATCCCGCAACGGGCCTTGCTGCGGTTGCCGCACCGCGCCGGACGTGCGGGAATGACGGGGTCCGGCACAGTCACCCTCATCCCAGGGGGACGCCATGACCACGACCCGCCCGTCCGCAGGACGCCCGGCCTCGGTCACCGACCTGTTCCCGACCAAGTACCTGCCTGCGCCGTCGGTGCGCGACCTGCCCGAAGCGCCGGGCTTCCGGCACGTCGTCGGGCCGGGGATCATCGCCGCCGGCGTCGGCATGGCCAGTGGCGAGTTCATCCTCTACCCCTACATCGCCTCCCAGGTGGGGCTGGTCTTCGTCTGGGCCGCCTTCGTCGGCCTGGCCACCCAGTACTTCCTCAACATGGAGATCGAGCGCTACACCCTCGCCACCGGCGAGACCGCGCTCACCGGCTTCAGCCGGTACTGGCGGCACTGGGGGCTGGTCTTCGCGGTCCTCGCCTACTTCGCCAACATCTGGCCGGGGTGGGCGACGAGCTCGGCCACCCTGGTGACCTACCTGTTCGGCGGGAGCGTCGTCCCGATCGCCATCGGCATGCTGCTGCTGATCGGGATCACCCTGACGATGGCCCCGGTCGTGTACCAGGCGCTCGAGAAGATCGAGATGTTCAAGGTCGTCGCCGTCCTGGTCCTGATCATCGTCGCCTGCTTCTTCGCCATCGACGCCTCGGCGTGGGCCGACGTGCCGGACATCGTCACCGAGGCCGGCCTGCCGCACGAGGAGCTCGGCTTCGCGCTGCTGCTGGGGGCGCTGGCCTTCGCCGGGGCCGGCGGCGGGCAGAACCTGTGCCAGAGCAACTGGATCCGGGACAAGCGCTTCGGCATGGGCGCCTACGTGCCGCGGATCGTCAGCCCGGTCACCGGCCACCCGGAGGCCGCGCCGTCGACGGGGTACGTGTTCGAGCCGACGCCGGAGAACCTCGGCCGGTGGCGGCGCTGGTGGAAGCTGGCCAACACCGAGCAGCTGACCACCTTCGTCGCGATCAGCTTCCTGACCATCCTGTTCACCTCGCTGCTGGCCTACTCGACCGTGTTCGGCGAGGAGGGGCTGGCCAGCGACATCTCGTTCCTCGAGGTCGAGGGGAACGTGCTCAACGACACCGTGGGCGGCTGGTTCGGCACGTTCTTCTGGGTCATCGGTGCGATCTCGCTGTTCGCGGCCGCGCTGGGCATCGTCGACTACACCAGCCGGCTCGGTGCCGACGTCCTCAAGACCGCGTACCTGAAGAACACGAACGAGAGCAAGATCTACTTCGCGCTCGTCTGGGGCCTGGTCGCCATCGGCTGCATCGTGCTGCTCGCCGGGCTGGACCAGCCGCTGGTCCTGCTGGTCATCGCGGCGGTGACCGGCGGGCTGATGATGTTCATCTACTCGGCGCTGCTGCTGCTGGTCAACCGGCGGGTGCTGCCGCGGGAGATCCGGCCGGGCGGCGTGCGGGTGGCGGCGCTGGTGTGGTCGTTCCTGCTCTTCGGGTTCCTGTCCGTGCTGACCTTCAACGAGCAGCTGCGCACGCTGTTCGGCGGGTGAGCGCGTGGCCGCGGGGGCGCCGGGACGGGTGGTGACCGCGGGGGAGACGATGGTGCTGGTCGTGCCGTCGTCGCCGGGCCGGCTCCGGCACGCGACCGGCGTGGTGCTGTCCATCGGCGGCGCGGAGAGCAACGTCGCCATCGGGCTGTCCCGGCTCGGGATCCCGGCGAGCTGGGTGAGCGCCCTCGGCGACGACGAGCTCGGCGAGCTGGTCCTGCACCGGGTGCGGGCCGAGGGGGTCGACACCGCCGCCGTGCGCCGGGTGCCCGACCGGCCGACCGGGCTCTACCTGCGGGAGGAGGTCGCCGGGGCCCTGCGGGTGCACTACCTCCGCCGCGGCTCGGCCGCCTCGACGCTGGCCCCGGGGGCCTTCGACGCATCGGTCCTCGAGGGCGCGGCGTTCCTGCACCTGACCGGCATCACCGCGGCCCTGTCGCCCGAGTGCGCCGAGTTCCTGGCCTGGGCGGCCCGGACCGCCGCCGAGGCCGGTGTCCGGGTCAGCTACGACGTGAACTACCGCAGCCGGCTGTGGGAGCCCGCAGCCGCGCGCGCCGCCACGGAGGCGCTGCTGCCCTCGGTCGACGTCCTGCTCGTGGGGGACGAGGAGGCCGCGGCGCTCTGGGGCCGGGACCCGCAGAGCTGCCTCGAGCGGTTCCCGGACGCCGGCCCCCGAGAGGTCGTCGTCAAGCTCGGCGCCCGCGGCTGCACAGCCGTGGTGGACGGCGAGCGGCTGACCTCGCCGGGCTTCCCGGTCCGGCAGCTCGACCCCATCGGCGCGGGTGACGCGTTCGCCGCCGGGTACCTCGCCGCCACGCTGTGGGGGCAGGACCCGGGCGAGCGGCTGCGCACCGCCAACGGGATGGGCGCCTTCTGCGTGCAGAGCCTCGGTGACTACGAGGGGCTCCCCAGCCGCCGGGAGCTCACCGCTCTCCTCGACCAGACCGTCGACCTCGGGAGGTGACCGGCATGGCCGGGCCCGCGGACGTCCTGCAGGGCGTCTACGTCGCGAACGTGACGCCGTTCCGCGACGACGACCGGTACAGCATCGACGTCGACGCCTACCTCGCACACGCGCGGTGGCTCGCCACCACCGGTGTCACCGGCCTCGTCCCCTTCGGCACCAACGGCGAGGGCCCCTCGGTCGCTCCGCACGAGAAGCGCACGGTGGTGGAGGCGCTCGTCGCCGAGGCCGGGTCGCTGCAGGTCGTGCCGGCCGTCGCCGAGGGGAACCTGCCGGACACCCTGGACCTGCTGGCCGCCCTCGACGACCTGCCGGTCCGGGCGGTGATGGTGCTGCCGCCGTACTACTTCAAGCCCGTGGGGACCGACGGGTTGCGCCCGTTCTACGAGCGGGTCCTGGCCGCCACCCGCCACCCCGTCGCGCTCTACCACATCCCCAAGTACGCCGTTCCCCTGCCGCTCGACCTGGTGACCGCCCTGGCGGTGTGGGGCGTCAAGGACTCCGGGGGCGAGGCCGGCTACGCGCAGGCCGTCCGCGACGCGGGGAAGGGGGTGCTCCTCGGCAGCGAGGACGACCTCCCGGCTCGGCTGCCGACCGCGGAGGGCGCGATCTCCGCCCTGGCCAACGTCATCCCCGAGCAGGTGGTCGCGCTCTACGAGCACGTGCGCGCCGGCCGGGCCGACGAGGCGGCGGAGCTGTCGGGACACCTGCAGGCGGTCCGGGCCATGACCAAGGAGCACAGCTCGGCCGGGGTGCTCAAGCGCCTCGCCGAGCAGCGCCACGGCACCCCGATGGGCACCGTGCGGCCCCCGCTGGCACCGGTGCCGTCGTCCTTCGACGCCGCCGGTGCGGCCGCGCGCGCCACCGCCGGGCCCGTCCCCCGCGACCGCTGAGGAGGGCCGCGTGCGGGTGGTGGTGACCGACGCGGAGTACACGTCCCTCGACATCGAGGCCGGCGTCCTGACCGTCGCCGGCCACGAGCTGGTCCGCGCGCAGTGCCGCACCCCGCAGGACGTGATCGCGGCGGCCCGCGGCGCCGACGCGCTGCTCGTGCAGTACGCGCCCGTTCCCGCGGAGGTGCTGGAGGCGCTGCCGCAGCTGCGGTTGGTGAGCCGGTACGGCGTCGGCGTCGACGGCGTCGACCTCGACGCCGCCCGGGTGCGCGGGGTGTGGGTGTGCCACGTCCCCGACTACGGCACCACCGAGGTCGCCCTGCACGCGGTCGCGATGCTGTTGGCGCTGCTGCGCAACCTGACCGGGCACGACCGCGAGGTCCGGGCCGGCCGGTGGGACTACACCCTCGGGGGAGAGCTGCGGCGCCCGGGCGACCTGACCCTCGGGGGAGTCGGGCTCGGCCGCATCGGGCGGATGACCGTGGAGCGGGCGGCGCCCTGGTTCGGGGCGTGCGTCGGGTACGACCCGCACCTGCCCGACGACGCCTGGCCGCCGGGCGTGGAGCGGACGTCGCTGGCCGACCTGTTCGCCCGCAGCGACGCCGTGACCCTGCACCTGCCCCTGACCGAGGAGACGCGCGGCCTGGTGGGCGCCGACCTGCTGGCGCGGCTGCCCCGGGGCGCGGTGCTGGTCAACACCGCGCGCGGCGGGCTGGTCGATCCCGACGCCGTCCTGGCCGCGCTCGAGTCCGGCCGGCTCGGCGGCGTCGCGCTCGACGTGCTGCCCGAGGAGCCACCGCCCCCGGACTCCCCGCTGCTCCGCCACCCGCGCGCGCTGGTCACCCCGCACGTCGCCTGGTACTCCCGGCAGGC
This sequence comes from Geodermatophilus sp. CPCC 206100, assembly GCF_048569675.1. Lineage (NCBI taxonomy): Bacteria > Bacillati > Actinomycetota > Actinomycetes > Geodermatophilales > Geodermatophilaceae > Geodermatophilus > Geodermatophilus sp. CPCC 206100. The sequence goes on along the minus strand of NZ_JAQISV010000023.1, from coordinate 86,169 downwards.
CGAGGAGGAGCTGCGGCGCAAGGCGGCCCAGAACGTCGTCGACTGGGCGCGGACCGGCCGGCCGACCCATGTCGTGGTGGAGGGGCGCTGACGCCGGGCAGGCCCCCGCGGCGGCGGCCGGTGTCCAGGGACGGCAGGCTGTGCCCGCCGGCGCGCCGCGCCGTCGACCCCTCGACCCGGAGGTGCACCCGCGGTGAAGTTGCTGCTGCCCGACTCGCTCCCGCTCCAGCCCGACCTGCCCGGGGAGGTCGTCGCGGTCGCCTACGACGCCTCGGCGCCCGTGCCCGACGAGCACCTGGACGCCGAGGCGCTGGTCGTGTGGGGCAGCTCGGGTGCCGACCTCGCGGCGGTCGCCGGCCGGATGCCGCGCCTGCGGTGGGTGCAGACGCTGGCGGCCGGACCGGACGCCGTGCTCGGCGCGGGGTTCCCCGCGGAGGTCGTCGTGACCTCCGGCGCGGGCCTGCACAGCGCGACGGTCGCCGAGCACGCCCTCGCGCTGGTCCTGTCGCTGGTGCGCCGGCTGCCGGCCGCGGCGCGGGCGCAGGCCGAGCACCGCTGGGCCCGCGAGCTGGGCGGCCTCCAGCCGCTGCACCCGGCGGGCCGGGTGACCACCCTGATCGACGCCCGCGTGCTCGTCTGGGGCTTCGGCGCGATCGGCCAGACCCTCGCGCCGATGCTGCGCCTGCTGGGCGCGCAGGTCCGCGGCGTGGCGCGCAGCGCGGGGGAGCGCGCCGGGTTCCCCGTCGTCACGGAGGAGGACCTGGACGCCGAGCTCGCGCGCACCGACGTCCTCGTCGTGATCCTGCCCTCGACGGACGGCACCGAGCGGGCCCTGGACGCCGCCCGCCTGGCCGCGCTGCCGGCGCAGGCGTACGTGGTCAACGTGGGCCGCGGGTCCACGGTCGACGAGGCCGCGCTCACCGCGGCGCTGACCGAGCGTCGCCTCGCGGGCGCGGCGCTCGACGTGACCGCCACCGAGCCGCTCCCGCCCGACTCGCCGCTGTGGGACGCACCGAACCTGCTCCTCACCCCGCACGCGGCGGGCGGGCGGCCGGTGGGCGCCGACGAGCTGGTCTCCGCCAACGTGGCGGCGCTGCTCGCCGGCCGGGAGCTGCGCAACGTCGTCCCCCGCTGAGGGTCGTGCGGCCCACCACATCCGGCCGACACGCCGGTCGGCGCCCACCCGCCGGGTAGAGGGGAGGGATGCCGCAGCCGCAGTTGAAGCCAGTACGGGAACAGGTCGTCGTCGTGATGGGCGCGTCGAGCGGGATCGGCCGCGCGACCGCCGCCCGCCTGGCCCAGGAGGGGGCGAGGGTCGTCGTCTCCGCCCGGGGCGAGGCCGGCCTCCGGTCGCTGGTCGAGGAGATCCGGGCCGCCGGCGGGGCGGCCTGCGCTGAGGTCGCCGACGTCACCGACCCCGCCCAGATGCGGCGGGTGGCCCAGCGCGCGGTGACCGAGTACGGCCGCCTGGACACGTGGGTGCACGCCGCCGCGGTCCTGCTCGTCGCCCCCTTCGCGGAGACGACGCCGGAGGAGTTCCAGCGCGTCATCGACGTGAACCTCATGGGCCAGGTCCACGGCGCGATGGCCGCCCTCCCGCACCTCGAGCAGCAGGGCGGCGCGCTGATCTGCATCTCGTCGATGGGGGCCAAGCGCGGCGTGCCGCTGCAGACCGCCTACTGCGCGTCCAAGCACGGCATCGACGGGTTCGTCGAGACGCTGCGGACGGAGGTGCGCCGCGCGCAGCTGCCGGTCAGCGTCACCAACGTCATGCCGGCGACGATCAACACGCCGCTGTTCGACCAGGCCCGGACCAAGATCGGCGTCAAGCCGGTGGCGCCGCCGCCGATCTACCAGCCCGAGATCGTGGTGGACGCCGTCCTGTACGCCGCGCAGCACCCGGTGCGCGACCTCGTCGTCGGCGGGTCGGCGAAGGCGCTGATCCTCGGCGAGAAGCTCGCCCCCCGCCTGGTCGACGCGCTCATGGTCCGGTTCGGCTTCGAGGCCCACGACACGGGGCAGCCGAAGCCGGCCGACGCCCCGGACAACCTGTTCGCCCCGCTGGACCGGTACGACACCGCCCACGACGGGTTCGACGCCAGCGCCTGGTCGCGCAGCCTCTACACGTCCCTGCAGCGCCTGCCGCTGGTCGGCCGGATCCCGCTCGCGGCCGACGCGCTCGCGCTGGCGGGGTCGGTGCTCAAGCCCCTGCTCCGCTGACCCGGCGCCGGGCCGCCCGGCGGGTCACCGGCGACCGGCGGCGTCCGCCGCCTCCTCGACCAGCCGGAGGACCCGCTGGGGGACGTCGGCGATCGCGCTGTGCCCGGCGAGGGGCAGGACGCGGAACCGCGCGCCCGGGACCAGGACCCGCAGCCATGCCGCCTGGCTGAGGACGAGAACGTCGGAGGTGCCCTGCGCGATGCGGACCGGGCACGTCACGCTCCCGTAGTCCACGGTGACCTCGGGCAGGACGGCGGAGCGGAGCAGCCGCCAGAAGGCCGGCGCCTCCGCGAACCCGCGGACCAGGTCCACCGCCTCCGCGGCCGGTGTCCGCCACCCCCGTGACCGCAGCACCCAGGGCTGCGGTGCGGAGGACGGCCGGGCGCAGCAGCGGGTCGGCGATCGGGGCCAGGGCGCGGAAACCGAGCCGGGCGGCGGCCAGCAGCGCGACCTGGCACGCCCGCTCCGGCGGGGTCAGCGGCCCGGTCGGGGCGATGGCGACCACCGACCGGGCCCGCTGCCGGCGGGCCAGCTCCAGACCGATGCGGCCGCCCAGGGAGACGCCCAGCACGTGCGGCACCGCGACCCCGCGCCGGTCGAGCTCCTGCTCGACGGCGTCGGTCAGCGCGCCGACGTCCGGCCGGACCGCGGCCGGCAGGGCCGGCGAGCGACCCTGGCCGGGGAGGTCGACGGCCAGCACGTCGAAGCGCCGGGCGAGCTGGGGCAGGACCGCCCGGAACTCCGCCACGGTGCTCCCCAGCCCGGGGAGCAGCAGCAGCGCGGGGCCGCTGCCCTCGCGGTGCACGGACAGCGCGGGAGCACCCGTCGACCCCTCCACCCGGTCGATTGAACGTGACCCCGCACGGTCGCGCCGGTCGAGCCCGGGTCGGGGCGCTGCCGGCGGAGCTGCCCGTGCCGCCCGGAGTCCTGCCCCGCCCGGGCGCACCCGGCAGACTCGGCCCATGACCAGGGTCGGCTTGGTGCTGGGCGCCGGGGGCGTCGTCGGTCAGGCGTACCACGCGGGCGTCCTGGCGGTCCTGCAGCACGACTTCGGCTTCGACGCGCGCACCGCGGACATGGTCGTCGGCACCTCGGCCGGCTCGATCACCGGCACGCTCCTGCGGCTCGGTGTCTCGGCCGAGGACCTCGCCGCCTGGACGGTGAAGGCCCCGCTGTCCGGCGACGAGGACGTGCTCCGCCAGATGGCCGACACCCCCGTGCCCGAGCTGGCCCCCTTCAACCCGCTGCACCTGCTGCGCCGCCCGCTGCGCGTGCCGGGACGGCACATGGTGCAGCGGGCGCTGACCCGGCCGTGGCAGTTCCGGCCACTGGCCGCGGGCATGGCCCTGGTGGCGCCCGGGCGGCACGACATCGTCGAACAGCTCGCCGCCCTCCGCGAGCTGGAGCAGCCGGGCTGGCCCCAGCCACCGCTGTGGATCTGCGCGGTCCGCCGGCGCGACGGGCGTCGCGTCGTGTTCGGCCGGCCCGGTGGGCCCGAGGCGCCGATCCACCTGGCGGTCGCGGCGTCCTGCGCGGTGCCCGGGTACTTCGCCCCCGTCGGCATCGACGGGCACGCCTACGTCGACGGGGGCGTGCACTCACCGACCAACGCCGCGATCCTCCGCGACCAGGGACTGGACCTGGTCGTCGTCGTCTCGCCGATGAGCGGTCCGGCCGGAACCCGGCCCGACATCTACGCCGCGTCCCGCCGGCACTCGGCCCGCCTGCTCCGGCGTGAGGTGCGGGCGCTGCGGGCGACGGGCGTCGAGACCCTGGTCTTCACCCCGGGAGCGGCCGAGCAGCGGGTGATGGGCAACGACATGATGAGCCGGCAGCGGCTGAACGAGGTCCTCCAGCAGTCCTTCCTCGCGGCCGGCGCCCGCGCGGCGTCACCGGCGGTCGCGCCGCTCGTCCGGCGGGCCGCGGAGGCGGGGGGCCGCTGATCGCGCCGGAGCCCCGTCCGGTCAGCGGCGGATCTCCACCAGCAGGACCCACACGGTCGCCAGCCCACCGAGGAAGGCCGCGACCATCGCGGGCACGACCCAGTACAGGCCGCCGCCCGCCCCGGCGAGCAGGCTGGTCCCACCGCCCACCAGCGAGGCCGGGACCGCCAGGCTCGGACCGAGCCGGATGAGCAGCCAGCTCAGCGGCGGCTCGAGGTCCCCCCGGTTGGCGGGCCGGTTGACCCGCAGCAGCCCGGTCCCGGCGACGACCCCCGTGGCGATGAGCTCCACCCCCAGCGCCGACGGCGACTGCCCCGGCACCAGCAGCAGGACGCCGACCACCAACGGGACGACGAAGAGCAGCATCGTGCAGAGCGCCCGTGCGGCCAGCGCACCGGTCGCCAGGATCTGCTCGATGTTGATCGAGACGGCGACGAACAGCAGTCCGGTCAGCGCGGCGGAGGCCCCGACGACCGCCACGGAGAAGTCCGACCACGACCCGGCCAGGTAGCCGCTCATGGCGGGCCATCCTGCACGTCCCGCGCCCGGCCGCGGGCCTCCCCGGCGCCGGGCTGCCGGGGGAGGTCCCCGGGAGGACAGTGAGCCCGATGGACGTCGAGGCGAGGGGCGCGGAGCTCGGCGCGGGCCCCGGCGCGCCGGAGGGACTGTCCCAGCGGGAGGCCGAGGCCCGGCACCGGCGCGGGGAGGGCAACGTCGCCGTCAGCCGGTCCTCGCGCGGCTACGGGCAGATCCTGCGCACCAACGTCTTCTCGTTCTTCAACCTGATCCTGTTCACCATCGGCGTCGCGCTGCTGGCGCTGGGCCGGGTCAACGACGCGGTGGTCAGCGTCGGGCTCGGCCTGGTGAACGCGGCGATCAGCGCCGTGCAGGAGATCCGGGCCAAGCGCAAGCTCGACCGGTTGCAGCTGCTCTCCCGCGGCCGCGTCACCGTGGTCCGCGACGGCCGGGACGTCGAGGTGCTCCCCGAGGAGGTGGTCCGCGGGGACGTGCTGCACGTGCGCCCCGGCGACCAGGTCGTCGTCGACGGCCCGGTGCTCGCCGGCGGCCGCATCGAGGCCGACGAGTCCCTGCTCACCGGCGAGTCCGATCCGCAGCCGAAGGAGGCCGGGGACGACCTGCTGTCCGGCAGCTTCTGCGTCGCCGGCGAGGGCCGGCAGCTGGCCCGGGACGTCGGCGCCGCCAGCTACGCCAGCCGGCTGACCGCCGACGCCCGCCGCGGGTCCACGGACGCCACCCCGCTGCAGCGGCGGATCGGTTTCGTGGTCCGGCTGGTCATCTGCCTGGTGGTCCTGATGAGCGGCGCCATCCTGCTGCAGGCCGCGCTGGAGGGCCTCTCCCTCGTGCGGGTCGTGCAGACCACCGCGGTGCTCTCCGGCCTGGTGCCCTACGGGCTGTTCCTGCTGGTGGCGGTGGCCTACTCCGTCGGTGCGGCGAAGAGCGCCGGCCAGGGTGCACTGGTCCAACAGGTGAACGCGGTGGAGTCGATGAGCAACGTCGACGTGGTCTGCACCGACAAGACCGGCACCCTGACCACCGGCCGGCTGAGCCTGGCCGAGCTGGTGCCGCTCGGCCCCTCGGCCGACGACGTCGGGCGGCTGGTCGGCTCGCTGGCGCGCAGCGCGGCGGCGCCCAACCTGACCACCACCGCGCTGGCCGGCGCGCTCCCCGGGGAGCCCTGGCAGGTGCGGGAGGAGATCCCGTTCTCCTCGTCCCTGCGGTGGAGCGCGCTGCGCACCGACGAGGGCGTCGTCGTGCTCGGTGCTCCCGACGCCCTGGCGCCGCACCTGTCCGGCGAGCCCCTCGCCGGCGTCGTGGGCGAGCGGACGGCGCAGGGGCTGCGGGTGCTCATCGTCGCCCGCGCGCTCGACCCCCGGGCTTCGCTGCGGAACGGCGGACGGCCGCGGCTGCCCGCGCTCGAGCCGCTGGCCGTGGTGGCCCTCGCCGACGAGCTCCGGCCGCAGGTGCGCGAGACGATCGAGGCGTTCCGTGCCGACGGGGTCGCGGTCAAGGTGGTCTCCGGCGACGACCCCCACACGGTCGCCGCGCTCGCCCGGCAGGCGGGGCTGGACGGCGGGGCTCCGGTGGCCGGCGCCGACCTCGACGACCTCGGTGACCCGGAGCTGGACGCGCTCGTCGACCGGACCACCGTGTTCGGCCGCGTCGCGCCGGAGCAGAAGGAACGGCTGGTCGCCGCGCTGCGCCGGCAGGGCCGCTACGTCGCGATGCTCGGCGACGGGGTCAACGACGCCCGCGCGCTCAAGGCCGCCCACGTCGGCGTCGCCATGCGCAGCGGCAGCGCCGTCACCCGCGACGTGGCCGACATCGTGCTGACCGACGACTCCCTGGCCGCCCTGGTGCCGGCCCGGCACGAGGGCCGCCGCATCATCGGCGGCATCGCGACCTCCATGCAGGTCTTCCTCGCCCGCGTGGGGACCCAGGGACTGGTGATCCTCGCCGTCACCATGCTGGGCCTGGGCTTCCCGTACTCGCCGGCCCAGGTCGGGCTGACCCTGCTCACCGTCGGCGTCCCGACCCTGTTCCTGACCCTGTGGGCGCGCCCGGTCGCACCGGACCAGGACCTGCTCGGCACGCTCGGCCGGTTCGTCGTCCCGGCCGCCCTGCTCACCGCAGCCGGAGGCGTCGGCCTCTACGCCTACCACTACACGTTCCTCAGCGAGGGCCTGAGCGGGCCCGACGTCCCCGACGGCGTGCTGGCCGCCTTCGAGAGCTACACCGGGCTCTCCTCCGACGACGTCGGCTTCCCCGAGGCCGCCGCCACCATCGGGGCCCAGACGGCGCTGTCCACGTTCGTGTCGTACGCCGCCTTCCTGCTCATCCTGTTCCTCAAGCCCCCACACCGGCTCTTCGCGTCCTGGACCGGCCCCGACGGGGACCGGCGGCCGGCCCTGCTGGTCGTCGCGCTCGTCGCCGTGTTCACCGCCGGGCTGTTCCTCCCCGCGTTCACCACCTACTTCGGGCTCACCGACGCCGCCGACCCGGTCGTCATGACCGTGCTGCCGGCGCTGGTGCTGTGGTTCCTCTGCCTGACCGCGGCCTACCGCTTCCGGCTGCTCGACCGGGCGCTCGGGCTGCGGCAGCTCCAGGAGCCGTCCGCGCACTGACCGGCCGCGGCCGCCGCACGTGACCGGTGACGCAGCGCTGCGGAGGCCCTAGCCTGGGTCGGCGCTGCGAACCGGAGCGGGGATCCGCCGGGGGGCCGAGGGCTCCGGAGCCGTGTGGTGCGCCCGTGGTGCGCCGAGGTACCCGACCCGCCCGCAGCCGGCGCCGAGCGCATCCGGCCGATCCGCACCCGAGAGGTGCCCATGGCGACCGCCCCCGTCGACGACCTCCAGCGCGACTACGGCAGCAAGCTGACCGCGGTCGAGCCCGGAGGTGCCGAGCCCATCCCGCTCTCCGAGCGGCACGGCAAGCCGCACCAGCAGGCGTGGATATGGACCTCGCCGAACATGGAGTTCGCGACCGTGTTCGTCGGCGTCCTCGCCGTCCTGGTCTTCGGCCTGTCCTTCTGGACCGCCGTCGCCGCGATCGTCCTGGGCAACGCACTCGGGGCCCTCTTCCACGGCGTCCTCACCTCGTGGGGGCCACCGAGCGGCCTGGGGCAGATGGCCCTGGGGCGCAAGGCGTTCGGGTTCCGGGGCAACCTGCTGCCGGCGGGCCTCAACGCCTTCCTCGGCGGCCTGGGCTGGCTGGCGGTCAACAGCATCAGCGGCGCGCTGGCCTTCTCGACGCTGACCGGGCTGAGCCCCTACCTGTGCCTGGTCCTGGCGATGATCATCACCCTCGGCATCGCCTTCTTCGGGCACAACGTGGTCCAGCTGTTCGAGCGGTTCACCTTCCCGATCCTCACGGTCATCTTCGCCGCGGGCATCGTCGTCGTCCTGACCGAGACCCGTCCGGACGTCGTGGGCGAGCCGGTCCCCGGGGCCTTCTGGATCATCGCCAGCTCGGCCTTCGGGCTCACCGGCGGCTGGTGCACCTGCGGGGCGGACTACGCGCGCTACCTGCGGCCCGAGCAGCACGCCCGCGCCGGGCTCTTCGCCGCGCTCGGCAACTTCACGTCCGCGACGGTGCTGCAGATCGCGGGGGCGGCCGCGGTGACCGCGGTCGGGATCCGGGAGTGGAACGACGAGGACCCGGTCGCCTCCTACGTCTCGCTGATGCCCGGCTGGCTCGGCGAGGTGACCCTCTTCGGCGTCTTCGTCGGCGCCCTGTCGGCCAACTCGCTGAACCTCTACTCCAGCTCGCTGTCCCTGGCCGCCATGGGCATCAAGCTGCCCACCGCGTTCGGGCGGGCGATCATCGCCCTGGTCATGGGCCTGCTGGCCCTCGGCATCGGGATGCTGGTCCTGCGCGACGTCAACGGGTTCAGCAACTTCCTGCTCATCGTGTCCTACTGGACCGCGCCCTGGATCGGGGTGGTCCTCGCCGACCGGCTGCTGGCGCCCCGCCCGGCCGACGACCTGGGCCCCTACACGGACCGGCACTACCGGAACTGGGCCGGGCCGGTGGCGATGGTGGTCGCCGCGGTCACGTCGGTCGCGCTGTTCAGCAACCAGGCCGCGTACGTCGGGCCGGTGCCGCGCGCGTTCCCCGGCGTCGGCGACCTCACCCTCGCGGCGGGCCTGGTGCTGGCGTTCGTCCTCTACGCGCTGCTGCGGCCGCGCGCCGCGCGGCACCGGCCGGCCCCCGCGCCGATCCCGCGGCAGCGCGACGCGGCCACCGCCGAGCAGGCGCCTGACCCGGCGGCCGCCCCCGCTCCCCGGCCCCGTCGCGACTGAGCCGCGGCACGGTCGACCGGACCAGGCGGCCCCACGACGCTCGAGGAGACCCGCATGACCGCACCCACCGAGCAGGCGACGACCTCGGCGGCCCCGATCGACGAGGCGGAGGTGCAGGCTCTCGACGCCTGGTGGCGGGCGGCCAACTACCTCTCGGTCGGGCAGATCTACCTGATGGGCAACCCGCTGCTGCGGGAGCCGCTGCGCCCGGAGCACGTCAAGCCGCGGCTGCTGGGGCACTGGGGCACGACGCCGGGGCTGAACCTCGTCTACGCGCACCTCAACCGGGTCATCGCCGCGCGGGGGCTGGAGGCGATGTACGTGATGGGCCCCGGGCACGGGGGGCCCGGACCGGTCGCGGCGGCCTGGCTGGAGGGCACCTACAGCGAGGTGTACTCCGAGGTCTCGCAGGACGAGGCCGGGATGCGGCGGCTGTTCACCCAGTTCTCCTTCCCCGGCGGGATCCCCAGCCACGTCGCGCCGGAGACGCCCGGGTCGATCCACGAGGGCGGGGAACTGGGCTACGCGCTGTCGCACGCGTACGGCGCCGCCTTCGACAACCCGGGCCTGGTCGTCGCCGCGGTGGTCGGGGACGGCGAGGCGGAGACCGGGCCGCTGGCCACGAGCTGGCACTCCACCAAGTTCGTCGACCCCGCCCGGGACGGTGCGGTCCTCCCGATCCTGCACCTCAACGGCTACAAGATCGCCAACCCGACGGTGCTGGCCCGCATCGGGCGCGACGAGCTCGACGACCTCCTGCGCGGGTACGGGCACGAGCCGCACGTCGTCGAGGGCTCCGACCCGGCGCAGATGCACCGGGACCTCGCCGCCGCGCTGGACCGCTGCCTGGACCGGATCGCCGCCATCCAGCGCCGCGCCCGGGTGGACGGCGTCGTCGAGCGGCCGCGCTGGCCGATGATCGTGCTGCGCTCGCCCAAGGGCTGGACCGGTCCGGCCGAGGTCGACGGCCTGCAGGTCGAGGGGTCGTGGCGCTCCCACCAGGTGCCGTTCAGCAACGCCCGCGACGACGGCGGGCACCGGCGGGTCCTCGAGACGTGGCTGCGCAGCTACCGGCCCGAGGAGCTCTTCGACGCCGACGGGGCGCCGGTGCCCGCCGTCCGGGACCTGCACCCGGCGGGCGACCGGCGGATGAGCGCGAGCCCGCACGCCAACGGCGGCGCGCTGCTCCAGCCGCTGCGCATGCCCGACTTCCGCGACTCCGCCGTCGAGGTGACCGAGCCCGGGACCGGCGCGGTGGAGGCCACCCGCGTGCTCGGCACCTTCCTGCGCGAGGTCGTGCGCCACAACCCGAGCACCTTCCGCGTGTTCGCGCCGGACGAGAACAACTCCAACCGGCTGGGTGCCGTCCTCGAGGTCACCGACCGGGCGTGGATGGCCGAGCGCCTCCCCGGCGACGACCACCTGGCCCCGGACGGCCGGGTCATGGAGATCCTGTCCGAGCACACCTGCCAGGGGTGGCTGGAGGGCTACCTGCTCACCGGCCGGCACGGGTTCTTCTCCTGCTACGAGGCGTTCATCCACATCGTCGACTCGATGGTCAACCAGCACGCCAAGTGGCTGAAGACCACCAACGGCATCCCGTGGCGGCAACCGGTCGCCTCGCTGAACTACCTGCTCACCTCGCACGTCTGGCGGCAGGACCACAACGGGTTCTCCCACCAGGACCCGGGGTTCATCGACCACGTGGTGAACAAGAAGGCCGACGTCATCCGCGTCTACCTGCCGCCGGACGCGAACACGTTGCTGTCGGTCGCCGACCACTGCCTGCGCAGCCGGCAGTACGTCAACGTCATCGTCGCGGGCAAGCAGCCGGCGCTGCAGTACCTCGACATGCCGTCGGCGGTGGTGCACGCCACCAAGGGCATCGGCATCTGGACCTGGGCCAGCACCGACGCCGGCGCCGAACCCGACGTCGTCATGGCCTGCGCGGGCGACGTCCCCACCATGGAGACCCTCGCCGCCGTGGAGCTCCTCCGCGGGTGGTTCCCGGACCTGCGGATCCGGGTGGTCAACGTCGTCGACCTCATGCGCCTGCAGGACGAGCGGCAGCACCCGCACGGGCTGTCCGACGCGGCGTTCGACTCGCTGTTCACCACGGACCGGCCGGTGGTCTTCGCCTACCACGGCTACCCGTGGCTGATCCACCGGCTGACCTACCGGCGGACCAACCACCACAACCTCCACGTCCGCGGCTACGTCGAGGAGGGGACGACGACCACGCCGTTCGACATCTGCGTGATGAACCGGATCGACCGGTTCGACCTGGCGATCGCCGCCATCGACCTGATCCCGCGGCTGCGGGCGACCGCGGCGCACGCCCGCGAGGCGCTGGTGGGCAAGCTGATCGAGCACCGGCAGTACGTGCGCACCCACGGCATCGACCTGCCCGAGATCCGCGACTGGCAGTGGTCCGGGGCCGGGGGCCCGGTCACCCGCGCGCCCGGGCCGCTCGTGGAGCCGGAGTCGGCGTGAGGCTGCTGGTCGTCAACGCCGGCTCCAGCAGCCTCAAGCTCTCGCTGCTGCCGGACGACGGCGAGCCGGCCGCGGCCACGACCGTCGAGCGCTGGCAGGGCGCCGGCCACCTCGAGCCGCTGGCGGAGTTCCTCGGGCGCTGCGGTCCGGTCGACGCCGTCGGGCACCGCGTGGTGCACGGCGGACCCCGGCACACCGCACCGGCGCCGGTCGACGACCTGCTGGTGGCCTACCTGTACTCGATCAGCCACCTGGCGCCGCTGCACCAGCCCCGCGCGCTCGCGGGCATCCGCGCGGTCCGCGACCTGCTCGGGGACGTCCCGGCCGTCGCCTGCTTCGACACCGCCTTCCACGCCACGCTGCCGCCCGCCGCGCGGACCTACGCGGTGCCCCGGGAGTGGAACGCGCGGTGGGGGCTACGCCGCTACGGCTTCCACGGGCTCTCCCACGCGCACGCCGTCCGGCGCGGTGCCGAGCTGCTCGGGCGACCCCCGGAGGACCTGCGCATCGTCACCTGCCACCTGGGGGCCGGCGCCTCCCTCGCCGCGGTCCGGCAGGGCCGGTCGGTGGACACCACGATGGGGTTCACCCCGCTGGCCGGGCTGGTGATGAACACCCGCCCCGGCACGCTCGACCCGGGGCTGCTGCTGTGGCTGCTCGAGCACGGGGAGGTGCCCCGCGAGGAGCTGGCCGACGTCCTCGAGCACGACGCCGGGCTCAGGGGCCTCTCGGGCACCTCCGGAGACCTGCGCGAGGTCCTGGCCGGCCGGGACTCCGGCGACCCCGCCTGCGCCCTGGCCCTCGACGTCTACCTGCACCGCCTGGTCCGGGAGGCGGCGGCCATGACGGCCGCGACGTCCGGGCTGGACCTGCTGGTGCTCACCGGGGGAGTGGGGGAGCACGCCTGGCAGGTCCGCGAGGCCCTGGGCGCCGGTCTGGCGCACCTCGGCGTGGCTCTCGATCCGGCGGCCAACCGGGCAGCCACCGGCGACGCCGAGATCAGCGCGCCCGGCTCGGCGGCGCGCACCGTGGTGGTGACCGCGCGGGAGGACCGGGAGATCCGTCGTCAGGTGCTGGCGGCGCTGCCCGGAACGGCGGGCTGAGCGTCGCCCGGTGTGCGGGCGGCGCCAGGGCGGGTAGGGACCGGGCGGTGCTGTTCCCCGCGCGGCGGGGTCCACCCGCTCGGGAGGAGTCCAGATGGTGGGCCTCGGCGCCTCGACGCTGCCCTCGCTCGATCCGTCGGTGTGGACGCCGCGCTACGAGCGGGCCGCCGTCCGCACGGGGATCGTGCACCTCGGCGTCGGCGGGTTCCACCGCTCGCACCAGGCGATGTACCTGGACCGGCTGCTGGAGGCGGGCCAGGCGCAGGACTGGGGCATCTGCGGGGTCGGCGTCCTGCCCTCCGACCGCCGGATGCAGGAGGTCATGCGGGCGCAGGACTGCCTCTACACCCTCGTCGTCAAGCACCCCGACGGGTTCCTCGACGCCCGGGTCGTCGGCTCGGTCGTGGAGTACCTGTTCGCGCCGGAGGACCCCGACGCGGTCGTCGAGAAGATGGCGGCGGAGCAGACCCGGATCGTGTCGCTCACCGTGACCGAGGGCGGCTACAACGCCTCGGCGGTCACCGGGGAGTTCGACGCGGCGGCGCCGGACGTGGTCGCCGACCTGCGGCCCGGCGCCGCGCCGCGGACGACGTTCGGGCTGGTCACCGAGGCGCTGGTCCGCCGCCGCCGGCGCGGGCTGCCGCCGTTCACCGTGGTGTCCTGTGACAACATCCCCGGCAACGGGGACCTGGCCCGGCGCAGCTTCGCCGCCTTCGCCGCCCTCCGGGACCCCGCACTGGGCGAGTGGGTGGCCGCGGAGGTGGCGTTCCCGAACTCGATGGTCGACCGGATCACGCCGTCGACCACCGAGGCCGACCGGGCCGAGGTCAGCCGCCGGTTCGGCGTCGAGGACCTCTGGCCGGTGGTCTGCGAGCCCTACACCCAGTGGGTCCTGGAGGACTCCTTCCCCGCGGGGCGCCCGCCGCTCGAGGACGTCGGGGTGCAGATGGTGGCCGACGTCGCCCCCTACGAGCTGATGAAGCTGCGGCTGCTCAACGCCGGCCACCAGGTCCTCGGCCACCTCGGCCGGCTGGCCGGCCACGAGTACGTGCACGAGGCCTGCCAGGACCCCCTCTTCCGCGAGTTCCTCCTCGGGTACCTCGACGAGGAGGCGACGCCGACCCTCGCGCCGGTCCCGGGTGTGGACCTGCGGCGGTACAAGGCGGACCTGATCGGGCGCTTCGCCAACCCCCACGTCGGCGACACCCTGGCCCGGGTGTGCGAGAACGCCTCCGACCGCATCCCGCAGTTCCTCCTGCCGGTGCTCCGCGCCAACCTGGCGGCCGGGCGGGAGATCCGCCGGTCGGTGGCCGTGCTGGCCGGCTGGGCGCGGTCGGCGGAGGGCACCGACGACGGGGGGTCCCCGGTGGAGCTGGTCGACCCGCGCGGCGCGGAGCTGGCCGAGCGCGCGCGGGTCCAGGCGGCGGAGCCGCTGGCCTTCCTGGCCGACCGGGACGTGTTCGGGGACCTGGTCGACGACGACCGCGTCACCACCCGGTACCGGGCGGTCCTCGACTCCCTGCACCGGCACGGCACCCGCGCGACGGTGGCGGCCCTGCTGAGCGGACGCCGGGACGGCGGGGCCGGTCAGCCGGCCGCGACCTCGGCCGGCTCCTGAGTCGGCGTCCGCGCCCGGCGCCGGTCGCCCGGCATGAGCAGGACCCCGGCCAGCATGACCACGGCCAGCATCACCGTCCCCAGGAACACGAGGTGCACCGCCGTGGTGAGCGCCTCGGGCGTCACCCGGTCGCCCTCCACGCCCGCCCGGCCGAGGCTGGCGTTGACGATCGCGCCGAAGACGGCGACCCCGACCGCGCTGCCGGCGGAGCGGAAGAACATGTTCAGGCCGGTGACGACGCCGCGCTCCTGCCACTGGACCGCGGCCTGTGCGGCGATGAGCGTCGGCGCCGCGGTGAAGCCCATACCGAGGCCGATCACGAAGGCGAGAGCCCCGACGGTGAGGACGCTCGAGGACTCGTCGAGCAGGAGCAGCAGCGCCGCGCCGACGACGATGACGGCGGCGCCGACGAGCGCGGTGTACCGGATGCCGATGCGGAGGTAGACCCGGCCGGACAGCGCGGCCGACACCGGCCACCCGATGGTGAGGGCCGCCAGCGCGAACCCGGCGACCAGCGGGCCGGTGCCCAGCGCGTCCTGGGCGAACGTCGGCACGTACGTGGTCAGGCCGAGCAGGACGGCGCCGACGCAGGCCGCGACGATGTTGGTGGTCACGAGCAGCCGGCGCCGCAGCAGCCGCAGCGGGACGACGGGATCGGCCGCCCGGCGCTCGATCATGACGAACACCGCGAGCAGGACGGCGCCGGAACCGAGGACGGCGATGCTCGGCAGCGAGCCCCACGCCCAGGCCTGGCCGCCCTCGAGCAGGCCCAGGATCAGCAGCGTCAGCGCGACGGTGAGCGTCGCGGCACCCGCGTGGTCGATCCGCGGACGGCGCCGGTCGACGCGCTCGGAGAACCGCAGCCCGATCGCGGCCGCGGCGACCAGGCAGAGCGGGATGTTGACGAAGAAGATCCACCGCCAGCTGACGTACTCGGCGAAGACCCCGCCGAGCGTCGGGCCGACCACCGAGGAGATGGCCCAGACGCTGCCCAGGTAGCCCTGGATCTTCGCCCGCTCCTCGAGCGTGTACAGGTCGCCGGCGATCGTCATCGACATCGGCTGGATCGCCCCGGCGCCCAGCCCCTGCACCGCCCGGAACGCGATGAGCGCGCCCATGCTCCACGCCAGACCGCAGAGGACCGAGCCGACGAGGAACAGGCCGATGCCCAGCAGCATCACCGGCTTGCGCCCGAAGACGTCGGCCAGCTTCCCGTAGACCGGCACGGTCACCGCCTGCGCGAGCAGGTACACCGAGAACAGCCACGGGAACTCGGCGAACCCGCCGAGGCTGCCCACGATGGACGGGACGGCCGTGGCGATGATCGTCGCGTCGATCGCCACCAGCGCCGTGGACAGCATGATCCCGATGAGGACCGGGCCACGCTCGGAACGGAAACCGACACCCGACGACGCTGCCGCCTGCCCTCCGCTCACTGGTCCCAGGTTAGCGGCCGGGCCGGTCGCCGCCTGCCGGGATCAGGGCCGGGCAGCCGGGTGCGGCAGGGGCCGTCCGTGGGCCCGGCACGTCGCTGGGCCGGGTCCACGGACGGCTGCCTTCCACCGCGGAACTCACTGCCCCGTGCGCCAGCCCGCCTGGTACGAGGCGCGCGCCACCGAGGAGTAGGGGGTCGGGCTGACGACCACCCGTACCTCCGTCTGCTCGTGCGGCTCCACGTTGGTCTTGCCGGACCCCCCGTCGGGCTCGCCCCAGATCAGGGTGAGCTCGGCGCCCTCGGGCACGTCGGCGTCGATGGTCCCCATCGAGAGCACCCGCCGCTCGTTCGCGGTGTACGCCACGTTGTTCAGCCCCAGGCCCACCTGGCGGCCGGCGGAGTCGACGACGCGGTCGTAGCCCGAGTACCCGTAGTTGGCGAGGGGCAGGTCGAGGAACTTGTACTGGGGGCCGTCGACGTCGACGATCGAGCCGAGGATGCGGACGACGTCCTCGGCGTTCCACTCCAGGGTCACCTTGCGGCGCTGGGCCGCGGGGTCGATCTGCTCGAGCGCGTCCCGGCCGATGAAGTCGTGGTCGAACTTGACGAACGACCCGTACCCGAGCTCCCACGGGTTGAGGTAGTAGCCCTCGACCGACGAGGGGACGTAACTGCCGGCGACGGACATGGTCGCCTCGTAGCTGTCGGCGGGCAGCCACTCGCGGTAGGCGCGCAGCTGCTCGCCGGTGAAGATCGCCGGCAGCGGGGCGGGGATCCAGCCGGACTCCACGGCGTTCGTCGGGTAGGCCCGGGCGCCGACCGGCACGATGCCGAACTCGGCACCCGCCTCGAGGATCGTGTCGCGCACCTGGTGGTAGGAGTCGTAGGGCCCCCACAGCTCCAGCCCGGGCGAGCCGGCCATGCCGTGCCGCAGGGTGCGGACCCGCACCCCCGCGATGGTCATCCAGTCCATGCTGAAGAACCGCAGCTGCTCGAGCGAGGCCCCGTTGAGCTTCTCGATGACGTCCCAGGCGCGCGGCCCCTGGATCTGGAAGCGCCAGTACTCGCGGGTCACCGCGCGACCGAGGGGGTAGGCCGGCGAGCGCCGGTCGATCTGCAGGTCGACGTCGTACCCGCCGGTGGCCGCCTGGAACTGCAGCCAGTTCGCCGAGGGGGCGCGGCCGACGAAGACGAACTCGTCCTCGGTCTCCCGGTGCATGATCCCGTCGCCGATGACGTGGCCGCTGGGGGAGACGGGGATGTACTGCTTGGCGCGGTCGACGTCGAAGTTCTTCATCGTCGTGATCGCCGTGTCCGACACGAGCCGGTGGGCGTCGGCGCCGCGGATGATGAGGTTGTCCATGTGGTGCGACTGGTCGTACAGGACGACGGACTCACGCCACGCGCGCTGCTCCGTGCGGAAGTTCCAGAACTCCGGCGCCACGACCGGGTAGACGTAGTTCCCGATCGGCGAGTTGCGCAGCCGCTCGACGATGTCGCCGGACGCGTCCAGCGCTTCCTGCAGGTTCTGGTGCGTCATGTGGTGTTCCTCCTCGGTGAGTCGGCGGATCCCGTCCGGCAGATCCCGATGGGCCCGCCGGTCGCGGTCGGGACGCGGATCGCACGCCGGCCGGCCCGCGTCGAACGGGTGGCGTGCGCCGGGTGGTCGGTCGTCCCGCCGGGGCCGTCGCCGTCGGCCGGTCGCCGTCCCGCTGCCGGTGTCGCCGCCTCGCGACGATGCGCGGGGAGGCGGACGGTCCCTGTGGATACTGGGCCGAGTGTCGAGCACCCCGGAGCCGGGGGTCAACGACGGCGTCCTGCTGAGCGGGACGGAGGGCGGAGGGTGGAGGCGATGGCGGGCAACGCCAACGAGCCGGGACGGGCGACCTCCAGCCGACTGCTCGCGATCCTCGAGTCGTTCACGCCGCGGGATCCGGTCCTGACCCTCGCCGAGATCGCCGCGCGCACCGGCCTGCCGAAGAGCACCGCGCACCGGCTGCTCGGCGAGCTCGTCGAGTGGGGCGGCGTCGAGCGGACGGCCGACGCCCGCTACCAGGTGGGGCTGCGGGTGTGGAAGCTGGGCCTGCTCGCGCAGTCGCCGAAGGTCCTGGGCGAGATCGCGCACCCGATCATGGAGGACCTCCATCGCGCCAGCGCGGAGAACGTGCAGCTCGCGATCCTCGACCGGGGAGCCGCGCTCGTCGTCGAGCGCATCCGCGGCAGCGACTCCGTGCACACCTTCACGCGGATCGGCGCGCGCCTGCCGCTGCACGCCACCGCCGTCGGCAAGGTCCTCGCCGCGTACTCGCCGGAGGCGGAACGGGAGCTGCTGGACCGCCCGCTGCCGGCCTTCACGCCGCACACGATCACCGACCCGAAGCGGCTGAGGTCGGCACTGGCGCGCACGCGGGCGCAGGGCATCGCGTACGTCTTCGAGGAGATGTCGGCCGACGCGGTGTCGGTCGCCTGCCCGATCGTGGACGGCACGGGCGAGGTGCGGGCGGCGGTCTCCATCGTGTTCCGGTCGACGGTGCCGAACCCCTACCGGTTCGCGGCCGCCCTGCGCACGGCCGCCTACGGGATCGGCCGGAGCCTCGGCTCGTTCAACTGAGCGGGACGGCTCGCTGGGCGCGGCCGGTGATCGTTGTTACGTTGCCCGGCGCCAGGCGGCGCTGAGGAGGCACCCGATGACCACGGACCCCGAACGGGACGAACGCGAGATCAGGCGAGTGGTGGAGCAGTGGGCGCTCTACCGGGACGCCGCTGACTGGGAGCGCTTCGCGGAGGTGTGGGCCGAGGACGGCTTCATGACCGCGACCTGGTTCCAGGGCTCGGCCACCGACTTCATCGGCATCTCCCGGACCGGCTTCGAGAACGGCGTCCGGATCCTGCACTTCCTCGGCGGCTCGGCGGTCGACGTCGCGGGCGACCGCGCGGTCGCCCAGACGAAGATGACCATCTCGCAGCGGGCGCTGGTCCACGACGTCGAGGTGGACGTCGTGTGCACCGGCCGGTTCTACGACTTCTTCCGGCGGGACGCGGGGGGCTGGAAGGTCGTGCGGCGGCAGCCGATCTACGAGAAGGACCGCATGGACCCGGTCGCGCCCGACGCGACCCTCTCGCTCGACCGGACGGTCCTCGAGTCCTTCCCGGAGGGCTACCGGCACCTCGCGTACCTGCAGAGCCAGATCGGCTACACGATCCACCCCGCGCTCCCCGGACTCGTGGGGCCGGAGGTCGAGCTCCTCTACCGGGAGGGTCGCGAGTGGCTCGCGGGCTCCGCGGAGCCGGGCCGCGCCCTCGCCCTCTGACGTCCCGTCGCCCCCCATCCACCCATCGCCGAACCTGCCCACACGTTCCCGGTACAGAGCAGTCCTGGAGGACAAGTGCGTCGTACGTTGATCAGCCTCACCCTCGCCACGTCGGTCGTGCTGACCGCCTGCGGAGGCGGGGACGAGGAGTCCGGCACCGCCGCCGAGGGCGGCTCGGCGGACTCGGGAGAACCGACCACCGTGCGCGTGGGCACGATCCCGATCGTGGACGTCGCCGCCCTCTACCTCGGGCAGGAGCAGGGCATCTTCGAGGAGCACGGTCTCGTGGTGGAGCCCTTCCTCGCCCAGGGCGGTGCGGCCATCGTGCCCGCGGTGGTCAACGGTGAGGCCCAGTTCGGCTTCATCAACGTCACCAGCCTGCTGCAGGCCGAGGGGCGCGGTGTCCCGCTCGGCCTGCTGGCGGCGGGGTCGGGTGCGACGGGCAACGCGGAGGACGACTTCGCCGCGGTGGTCGTGGCTCCCGGCAGCCCGGTCCAGTCCGCTGCGGACCTCGCCGGCACGCGGATCGCGATCAACTCGATCAACAACATCAGCGACACGGTGGTGCGGGAGACCGTCCGCAAGGCCGGCGGCGACCCGTCGGGCATCGAGTTCGTCGAGATCCCGTTCCCGGACATGCCGGCCGCGGTGAGCACCGGCCAGGTGGACGCCGCCTTCGCCGTGGAGCCGTTCGCGACCGTGGGGGAGAGCCAGGGCCTGCGGGTCGTGGCCTCGCCCTACACCGAGACCGACGACGACCTCACCGTCGCCGGGTGGTTCACCTCCGACCAGTACGCCGCGGAGAACCCCGAGGTCGTCCAGCAGTTCACCGACGCCATGACCGAGGCGCAGGCGTACGCGCAGGACAACCCCGACCAGGTGCGGGAGGTCCTCGGGGCCTACACCCAGATCGCGCCGGAGATCGCCCAGCAGCTGACGCTGCCGACCTACCAGTCGGAGATCAACCGCGAGTCGGTGGAGCTGCTGCTCGAGCTGGGTGAGCAGGACGGGATCATCGAGGGCGACGTGCAGCTCGACAACATCTTCGTCGAGAACTGACCCCGATCCACCGCGGAGCCCCGCGCCCCTCCCATCCGGGAGCGGTGCGGGGCTCCGTTCTGCCGCGCCTCAGCCGTTGCTGTAGACCCGCACCGGCTCGACGAGCACGGCGGTGCGTCGCTGCTCGGCCATGGTGCGGTCGTACTCGTCCCAGTCGTCGTGCCGGCCGCCGGCCGCGGTGAAGACCGCGCGCAGCAGCAGGCGCAGCTGATCGGCGTCGGCCGGCCACGGCGGGGAGTCGTCGGGTCCGGCGAGCTCGGCGCGGCCCTCGACCGTCGCCCACTGCCACCCGTGCCGGACGGTCAGGGCGACCTGCGGGCGCGCGCGCAGGTTGGTCAGCTTCACCGGGCCGTAGGTCACGAAGGCCACGACCTCCCGCCCGGTCGCGGGGTGGGGGAGGACCCCCGCGTTGACGACCGACGCCTGGATGGTCGAGTCGGCGCGCAGGGTGGAGACGACCGCCAGGTGGTGCTCGGCGGCGGCGAGGGCCACGAGGTCGGCGAGGCTCGTCATGCGCTCACCCTGGCACGGCCGGCTCCGCCCGCCGACGGCGTCGGAGCGCGGCTCAGCCCCGGCGGGGGGCGATCGTCCGGCCGAACAGCGCGGCCAGCGCCGCGTCGGAGGCAGCCAGGGCGGCGCGGTCGAAGGTGCTGCTGGACGCGACGAGCTCGGCGGCGCCGGTGCGGTCCAGCAGCTCGGCGAGCCGGCGCTCGACCTGGGCCGGGGTGCCGGCGATCGCCGCCGCGGCGGTCGCGTCGAGGTACTGCTGCTGGCGGGGCGTGCGGACGGCGGCCCGGACGGCGGCCACCGGCTCGAGCGCGGGGAACGTCCCGGTGGTGCGGGCCCGGGCCATCGCCTCCGCCTCCGGCAGCAGCAGGTCGGCGGCCTCCGCGGCGGTGTCGGCGACCAGCACGTCGAGGCTGATCGCCACCCGCGGTCCCGGCTGCTGCGGTGAGGGCCGGAAGGTGCGCCGGTAGCGGGCCAGCGCTTCGAGCCCGGGCTCCGGGTCCCCGGCCACCCCCAGCAGCGGGCCGCCGACGAGAACCGGCAGACCCAGCGCGGCCGCGACCTCCAGGCCGCGGCCGGTGGCCAGCACGTGCAGCGGCACCGGGCCGGCCGGCTGCGGGTGGAGGGTGATCTCCGCCGTCCCCGTCAGGAACGCGCGCACCTCGGCGAGGTCGGCGGGGAAGTCCCGGTCGGTCTCCCGCAGCGCCCGGCGCACCGGCGCGGTGAAGGCGGGGGAGCGGCCCAGCCCCAGGTCGACCCGGCCGGGCGCGAACGCGGTCAGCGCGGCGAACTGCTCCGCGACCACGAGCGGCTGGTGGTGCGGCAGCATCACGCCGGCCGAGCCGAGCCGGATGGCCGTCGTCCGGCCGGCGACGGCGGCCAGCAGCACCGCGGGGGCGGCGCCGGCGACCCCGGGCACGCCGTGGTGCTCGGCGACCCAGAACCGGTCGAAGCCCAGCTGCTCGGCGCGGACCGCGCGGGCGAGGGAGGCGCGCAGCGCCGCGGCGTCGGGCTCGCCGGCGCGGGTGCGGGACCGGTCCAGCAGGGAGAGCCGCAGCGCCGGGTCGACCACGGCAGCTGCAGCGTCGCCGGGCCGGGAGCTGTTCCGGCGGGATCGGTCCGGGGACCAGGGAGTTCCCCTGGCGCGAGCGGCGAACGCGGGTCGGCACCGTTCCGCCGTGCGTACCGATCCTCCACCCGTCCGCGACGGGAGGGACGACGGCGACCGGCCGGGAGCCCCCGGCGTGCCGCCCGGCGACCGCCCGCCGAGCCGCTGGGCCCGGCTGCGGGGCCGGACCGCGGAGGAGCCCGGCCGGCCGCAGCCCTGGCGGGTGGAGGGCATGCCCGGGAACGGGTCCCCGCGGCCGGCCCAGGAGCGGCCGCGGCGCGGCGGGTTCTGGGGGTTCGTGGTCGCCGCCCTGGTGGTCAACTGGATCGTCGCGTCGCTGGTCATGGGGCCGCCGGAGCGGACCGACGTGTCCTACACCTTCTTCACCGAGCAGCTGGCCGCGGGCAACGTCGAGACGGTGACCTCGACGGCGGACGCCATCCAGGGCGAGTTCCGGACCGCGGTGGACCCGCCCGGGCCGGAGGACGCTGCGCAGGTCCGCCTCTTCGCCACGCAGCGCCCGTCGTTCGCGACCGACGACCTGCTCGGGACCCTGGAGGCGCAGGACGTCACCGTCAACGCCACCGACCCGGACGCCGCCCCGCCGCTGTGGCAGCAGGTCCTGGTCGGCTTCGGCCCCACCCTGCTCCTCGTGGGGCTGCTCCTGTGGTTCCTGCGGCGCCGGGCCGCCGGCCTCGGGGGCCTGGGCGGCTTCGGCAGGTCCCGGGCCACGCTCTACCGGCCCGACGCCGGGACCAGGACGACGTTCGCCGACGTCGCCGGCATCGACGAGGTGCAGTCCGAGGTGCGCGAGATCGTCGACTTCCTGCGCGATCCGCAGCGCTACAGCCGGCTCGGGGCGCGGATCCCGCACGGCGTGCTGCTCTCCGGTCCGCCGGGCACCGGCAAGACCCTGCTCGCCCGGGCCGTCGCCGGCGAGGCCGGGGTGCCGTTCTTCTCCATCTCCGCGTCGGAGTTCATCGAGGCCATCGTCGGGGTCGGCGCCAGCCGGGTGCGCGACCTGTTCGACCAGGCGAAGGAGGTGGCGCCGTCGATCGTCTTCATCGACGAGCTCGACGCCATCGGCCGGGCCCGGGGCGGGACCTTCGCCGCCGGCGGGGTCGACGAGCGCGAGCAGACGCTGAACCAGATCCTCACCGAGATGGACGGGTTCGAGGGCAACGAGGGCGTCGTCGTCCTGGCGGCCACGAACCGGGCCGAGGTGCTGGACCCGGCCCTGCTGCGCCCCGGGCGGTTCGACCGCCGGGTGAGCGTCAGCCCGCCGGACCTCGACGGCCGGCTGCGGATCCTCGAGGTGCACACGCGGGGGGTGCCGCTCGCGCCGGAGGTCGACCTGGGGACCGTGGCCGCGGCGACGCCGGGCCTGGTGGGCGCCGACCTGGCCAACCTCGTCAACGAGGCGGCGCTGGCCGCCGCCGGGCACCACCACGACCGGGTGACCGGCACCGACTTCGGCGAGGCGCTGGAGAAGGTCCTGCTGGGCACCGTGCGCGGCATCGTGCTCTCGCCGGAGGAGAAGCTCAGCACCGCCTACCACGAGTCGGGCCACGCCCTGCTCGGCATGCTGACCCCGGGCGCGGACCCGGTGCGCCGCGTGACCATCATCCCGCGGGGGCAGGCGCTGGGCGTCACCGTGCAGACCCCGCAGATGGACCGGTACGGCTACACCGAGGAGTACCTGCGCGGCCGCATCGCCGGGGCGCTGGGTGGCCGCGCCGCCGAGGAGATCGTCCACGGCGAGGTCTCCACCGGCGCGGAGAGCGACCTGGACCAGGCCACCCGGCTGGCCCGCCAGATGGTCGGCCGGTGGGGGATGTCCCCGGCGATCGGGCCCGTCTCGGTGCTCCCGGCGCCCGGGGAGGAGCAGCCGTTCCTCACCGACCGGATCGCGCCGGCGACCAGGGAACTGGTCGACGGCGAGATCCGGCGCCTCCTCGAGGAGTGCTACGACGAGGCCGTCGGCGTGCTCCGGGGCAACCGCGAGCGGCTGGACCGGCTGGCCCGCACCCTGCTGGAGCGGGAGACGCTCGGCGAGGACGAGGCCTACGCGGCCGCCGGCGTGCCCCGGAGCACCGCACCGGCCGCGATCGCCCGCGGCGAGACGCCGGGGGCGGACCGCGCCGCCGGGCTGCCACCCGAGGGGGTGGCCGCACCGGCTAGCCGAACGTGAGGACGTGGACCCGGGCGCCGGGGTCGAGGAACTCGACCTCGACCGTGCCGCCGGTCCCGGGTCCGTGGCGGCGGATCAGGTTGTACGTGCGCGGCTCGAGGACCGTGCCGTGCCCGTCCTCGTCCACGTCGACGCCGGCGTCGCTCCCCGCCGGCCGGCCGTCCAGCAGCACGCGGAATCGCACGCCGCCCGGACCCTCCGGCGCCACGACCAGGTGCACGTCCCGGGACCAGGAGTGGCACACCAGCCGCCCGCCGGCCCCGTGCGACGCCGCGACCTCGCTGCCGATGGTCCAGGTGCCCGACAGGGCCCAGTGCCCGAGCCGCAGCCGCGCGGGCGCGGTGTAGTCGTACGGCCGGCCCGGGACGACGGCGGGCGAGGAGGCGAACCCCGCGGTGCGGTCGTAGCCGAGGTGGGTCTCCCCGGAGCGCAGCGTGTCCCAGTCGGCGGCCACCTCGACGCCCCGGGCCTCGACCGGCACCGGCTCCGGGGGGAGGTCCGCTGCGCCGGCCTCGGTGAGCAGCCGCCGGAGCACGCTCTCGGTCTCCTCGTAGCCGCCCTCGCCGAAGCTGTGGTGCCTGAGGCGTCCGTCGGCGTCGACCAGGTAGGTGGCCGGCCAGAAGTGGTTGGCGAAGGACCGCCACACGGTGACGTGGTTGTCGAGGGCGACCGGGTGGCCGATGCCCCGCGCCCGCACGGCGTCGCGGACGTCGTCCACGTCGTGCTCGAAGGTGAACTCGGGCGAGTGCACGCCGATGGTGACCAGCCCGGAGCCGCCGTAGGACCGCTGCCACGCGCGGATCCAGGGCCAGGACCGGAGCCAGTTGATGCACGTGTAGGTCCAGAAGTCCACCAGGACCACGCGGCCGCGCAGGTCGGCGCCGGTCAGCGGCGGCGAGTTGAGCCAGCCGGTCGCCCCGGCGAAGGAGAAGTCGGCGGAGACCGGCCACAGGGCGGCGGCCTCGCCGTCCGCCACCCCCCGGTCCTCGGCCCGGACGTCGGCGGGGAACCAGTGCGCCAGGCGGCGGGCGGCGGACAGCAGGTCGTCGGTGGCCATGGTCGGGGGTCCCTCCTGCGCCGGGGGTGGAGCCGCAGCCAGCCTCGGCCGCCGCGGGGTCGTTCGCGCCCATCGATGTCCCTGGCCGCGGGGGGACGGCGTCGGGGACCGCGCGGTCAGCGGGAGGGGAGGGGGTCGGGCGCGGGCCAGGGCGCGGCGGAGTCCAGCGCCGGGAGCGAGCGGCGCAGCTCCCGGCGGGTGCTCACGCCGAGCTTGGGGAAGGTCTTGCGCAGGTGCCACTCGACGGTCCGGGGGCTGACGTAGAGCGCGGCGGCGATCTCCGGGTTGGTGAGTCCCTGGGCGGCGAGCCGGGCGACGTGCGCCTCCTGGGCGGTGAGCTCGCCGGCGGCGGCCACGGTCCGCTTGCGCACCGTCTCCCCGGTGGCCAGCAGCTCGTGGCGGGCCCGGTCGGCGAACGCCTCGACCCCCATCGCGGTCAGCGCGTCGTGCGCGGTCCGCAGCTGGGCGCGGGCCTCGACCCGGCGCCCCTCCCGCCGCAGCCACTCGCCGTAGAGCAGCTGCGCACGGGCCAGCTCGACCCGGACCGTGGTGCGGCCGAGGCGGTCGATCGCCTCGCGGTGCAGCTCGTCCGCCGTGCGGCCGGCGCGCAGCAGGGCCGCCCTGCTCGCCGCCACGCCCAGGGCCCAGTCGCTGGCGCTGGCCTGGGCCGTGGCGGAGAGCTGCTGCGCTGCGGCGTCCGCGGCCGCGGTGTCGCCGCTGCGCACGCCGGCCTCGACGAGTTCGGCGAGCGCCCACGCCGCCGGAGCGAGCAGGGGCGGATCGGCGGTCGCCGCCTGCGCGGCGCGCAGCGCGTCCCGGTAGCGGCCCAGACCGTTGCCCAGCACCGCGCCGGCCCACCGGGCCACGGTCCGGTCGACGCCGCGGGCGTCGACGTCGTCCAGGCAGCGGCGGATCAGCGGTTCGGCCCGCTCGGCCCGGCCCTGGACGGCGAGCAGCCCGGCCTCGCCGGAGGGCGCCGGGATGCGCCCGGCGGCCTCCGGGAGCGACCGCGCCTCGTCGACCAGCGACGCCGCCGCGGCCAGGTCGCCGGTGACCAGGTGCAGGAGGGTGCGGGCGGCCAGGGCCCGGGGCAGGGCCGCGAGGGCGCCGGCCCGGCGGGCGAGGTCGAGGTGGCGGCGGGTGAGGACGGCCCAGGCGACGTCGTCCCAGAGCGACGCCGCGGTGGCGGCCGCGAGGTCCGCGCCGCGGAGCGCCTCGTCCGAGGGGAGCTCCTCCCCGACGACGAGGGCCGCCACCGCTCGGCGCGCGGGTCCCACCGCGGGCGCGTAGCCGTCGGTGATCCGCACCGCGAGCGCCTCGAGCAGCGCGTCGCGCCGGCGCGTCGTGGCGGCGGGGGGCGCCGCGCGGACGGCGTCGGCGACCTGCCCGGCAGTGGGGCCGGCCCCCGCGCGGCCGTCGAGCACGACGGCGACGAGCGCGTCCAGGTGGGCGTCCCGGGCCGCGTCGGCGTCGATCGGTCCCAGCCGCCGGGCGGCGGCCAGCAGCCGCGTGAGCGCGTCGTCACCACCGCCGCCCGCGAGGGACAGTCGGGCCTGCAGCAGGTCGGTCCGCGCCCGGTCCGCCTCCTCCCGGAGCGGTCCGACCCGGGCGGTCGCGAGGAGGGCGGCGGCACCGTCGAACGCGCCGGCGGCCACCAGGGCCCCGACGGCGTCCAGCGCACGCCGCGCCCGCCGGGCCGGGTCGGGGGTGAGCGCGGCCGACCGTGCCAGGAAGGCCGCCGCTGCGCCCAGCCCGCCGTGCGAGCCGGCCAGGCCGGCCCAGCGCTCGAGCTCGGCGGCGACCGCCTCGTCCGGACCCGTCGCGGCGCAGGCGCGGTGCCAGGCCCGGCGGTCGGGGTCCAACGCGGCGTCGGTGGCCTCGGCCAGCGCCCGGTGGACCTCCCGCTGCTCCGCGCGGGGAGCCGAGTGGTGGACCGCCGAGCGGAGCAGCGGATGGCGGAACCGGACGCGGTCGCCCAGCGCGACCAGCCCGGCGGCCTCGACCGCCGTCGCGGCACCGGGCTCCAGGCCGAGCCGCTCCGCGGCGCGCCACAGCAGCGGCACGTCCCCGACCGGTTCGGCGGCGGCGGTCAGCAGCAGCCGGCGGGCCGCGCCCGGCAGGGGCCCGACCGAGTCCAGCAGCTTCCGCTCGAGGCGGTGCAGCGGAGGCGGCTCGGCGCCGGCCGGGTCGGCGCCGAAGGCCAGCTCCACCGCGGAGAGCGCGCGCGGCAGCTCGAGGAGGACCGAGGGGTTGCCGGAGCTCTCGGCGACGATGCGGTCGCGGACGCGGGGATCGAGCGCGCCGGTCACCGAGCCCTCCAGGAGGGTGGCGGCCTCGGTGCTCCGCAGGCCGCGCAGGGTCAGCTCCGGCAGTCCGGCGAGCGGGGGGTCCGCCGCGGATCCGCGCGCCGCGACGACCAGCGCCACCGGAGTGGCCCCGAGGCGGCGGGCGACGAACTCCAGTGCCTGCGCCGACGCCCGGTCCAGCCAGTGGGCGTCGTCCACCACGCCGATCAGCGGCCGGTCCTCGGCGATCTCCGACAGCAGGGTGAGCACCGCCAGTCCGACGAGGAAGCGGTCCGGTGCCGGGCCCGGCCGCAGACCGAACGCCGTGCCGAGCGCGTCCTGCTGGGGACCGGGCAGCCGGGGCAGCCGGTCCAGGTGCGGCCCGCAGAGCTGGTGCAGCCCGGCGAAGGCGAGGTCCGACTCGGACTCGACGCCCGCGGCACGGGCCACCCGGCAGCCCGCCGCGCCCTCCACCAGGAACTCGAGGAGGGCGGTCTTGCCGATCCCGGCCCCGCCGCGCAGCACCAGGGCGCGGCCGGCGCCGCTCCGGGCGGCCGCGACCAGGCCGCGCAACGCGTCGCACTCGGCCCGTCGGCCCAGCAGCCCCGGCCACGAGCGGAGAGGGGACACGCTGCTCACCGCCCGGGGGAGGATGAGGTCGGCGGACCCGGGTCACCCTGCGGTGCCGCGCGTGCCACCCCCGGGCGGAGGGGGCACAGTGGCGGGCATGACGGACGCCGAGCAGACCCCTGAGGTCGAGCAGAGACTGGCGAGGGACCTGGACCCCGAGCGGCACCGGAAGCCGTCGGAGGGTGTGCCGCAGGACCTCCCCGACGACGACGACGAGGACCCGGCGACCAGCTGAGGCTGCGGGGCACGGGCACGACGGGGCCTACCGCACCGGCCGGCGCGCGTGGCCGGCCGCGGACCTGCTCGCCGCTCCCGTCGCGGCCGTGGCCACCTCGGTCGCCCACACCGGCACCGAACCGCTCGGGACCTGCCTGTCCTCGGGCTGCCAGCCGGCGGTCGCGTGCCGCCCGAGCAGGATGATCACCACGGTCTCGATGCCGAGGCCGAGCAGGACGAGCACCACCCAGACCATCGCCGCCCTCCCGTTCCCGGGTGCGGGGACACCCGGCTGGCCCGGGCCATGCTGTCCCGCCGACCGGACGCGGGACCTCGTCCGCAGCGGATGAGCCGTGCGCCGCGCCGGGCTCAGGGCGTCCCGCGGAACAGCAGGCCGTGGGTGCGCGCCTGGTCGACGGCCTCCCGCCGAGAGGTCACGCCGAGCTTGGTGTAGATGGCGCGGACGTGCGTCTTCACCGTGCTGTGCGAGACGGTCAGCTCGCTGGCGATCTCGCCGAACGAGCGCTGGGTGGGCAGCAGGGTGAGCACCGCGCGCTCCCGCTCGGTCAGGCCCACCCGCCGGTCGCTCCCGCGGAGGGCGAACCGGGCGTGCAGCACCCGGCGGGCGGTCGGTTCCCGGACGTCGAAGCTGCCCAGCAGGCCGGTGAGCAGGTCGGCGACCTCGGCCGGCCCGAACGCCAGCGGCCGCAGCACGTCCATCTGGTCGGTGAGGCCCAGGGCCCGGTCCAGCGCGGCGCGGGCGTGGTCCCGGCGGCCGTCGAGCACCGCCAGCCGGCAGTCGAGCACGCAGGCCTCGACGACCGTCCACGGCAGGAGGACCTCGAGGGAGCCGTCCAGGACGGGCCGCAGGGTCTCGGCGGCGGCGGCCGAGCGGCCCATCGCGGTCAGCCGCTGGGCGCGCAGGAGGGCGACCTCCCCCTGCGGACCGAGGCGCTGCTCGCTCCACTCGAGGACGCTGCGGGCGAGGTCCGGACGACCCGACAGCGCCGCAGTCGGGTACTCCAGCGACGCGAGCAGCGCGCCCGTCGCCGCCATCCCAGGGTGGGCCACCGACTCCGTGCGTGCGTGCCGCAGCGCGTCCAGACCGTCGGCGACGCGCCCGAGGTCCACCAGCGCCGCGCCGCGCAGCGCTCCGGCCGGCGCGGACACCGAGGCCAACGGCTCGTCCTGCGGGCGTTCGCCGAAGGCGAGCGCCGGCGCCAGCAGGTCGAGGCAGGCGGCGGGCTCGGCCCGCAGCAACGCCCCGTACGCGCGGAGGATCGCCGCCATCACCGCCCCGGCGGTGGCCTGCCAGTCGGCACCGGGCGCGATCCGGTCGGCCTGCTCTGCGAGCTCGCCCATCCTCCGGTAGTCCCCGCGGGCGCCCTCGACCGCCGCCAGCACCGTCAGCCCCCGCGCCACGAGGTAGGCCTGGTCCAGCTGACGGGCGCGGGCGATGGCCGTCGCGGCCGCCTGCTGCGCCTCGTCGGTCCGGCCGACGGTCAGCAGGGCGAGCGCCCGGTCCAGGTCGCCCATGACGGCCAGTTCGAGGTGCTCGTCGGGTGCCGCGGCCAGGGCCTCGATGACCTGGACCATCGCGTGCGGGTCGCCGTCCAGGCTGACCCGCCGGGCGCGCACGAGGACGCGGAGCGCCACGAGGTCGGTCCCCGGCTCGGCGGGCCAGGCCTCGTCGGCACGGTCCAGGTGGGCGTCCGCCGCCGCCACCGCCCCGGTCTCGATGTCCACCAGGGCCGCGACCAGGGCGTACCAGGGGTCGTCGGCGACGGATCGGCCGCCCAGCCCGTCCAGGGCCTCCCGCAGGGCCCGGTGCGCCCCGTCGGCGATCAGCCCGACGGTGTTGCGGCGCAGCAGCGCGGCCAGCAGGTCGAGGTCGCCGGACTGGCGGGCGTGCGCGAGCGCCGGGACGGGGTGCCCGCGCGCGGCGTACCAGTCCGCGGCCCGGCGGTGCAGGTCCAGCACCAGGTCCGGCCGCCGACGCCGCAGGTCGGCGAGCAGGTGGGAGCGCAGGAGCGGGTGCACCCGGTACCAGACCCGGCCCTGACCCGAGCTGAGGATGAGCGAGGTGTCCTGCTCCAGGGCGTCGAGGACCTCCCCGGCGTCCGGGCGGTCGGACAACGCCGCGGCCAGCGCCGCCGACAGCGGGTCGCACACGCTCACCGCGCGCAGCAGGTCGAGCACCGGCGCCGGCAGCCGCGCGAGGATCTCGCCCATCAGGTAGTCGGCGACCGCGCGGCTGTTCCCGGCGAAGTCGGCGAGGAACTGGTCGGCGTCGTCGGCCTCCCGCAGGGACAGCGCCGCCAGCCGCAGCCCGGCCGCCCACCCCGCGGTCTGCTCGACCAGCTGGCGCAGCTGGTCCGCGGAGAGCTCGACGTCGGTCGCGGCCAGCAGCGCGTCGGCCTCGGGGACCGAGAAGCGCAGGTCCTCGGCGCGGATCTCGCACACCTGCCCGTCCAGCCGCATCCGCCCGAGCGGCAGCGGTGGATCGCTCCGGCCGCCCAGCACCAGCTGCAGTCCCGGTGGCCGGTCGCGGACCAGCGAGGCCAGGCCGTGCAGCGGAGCGGGCGCGGTCAACTCGTGCACGTCGTCGAGCACGAGGCGGACCGGGCCGGGCACCAGGTCGAGCGCGTCGACCACCGCGGCCAGGAACGTCGGGTCCTGGCTGGGCCGGCCGGGGACGACGAGCCGGTGCACGGGGCTGTCCGGGGGGACGGCCGGGCAGGAGGCGAGGGCGCTCAGGACGGCAGACCAGAAGCGGTGGTCGTCGTTGTC
The DNA here is from genome assembly GCF_048569675.1 of Geodermatophilus sp. CPCC 206100. NCBI lineage: Bacteria > Bacillati > Actinomycetota > Actinomycetes > Geodermatophilales > Geodermatophilaceae > Geodermatophilus > Geodermatophilus sp. CPCC 206100. Next base: position 55,383 of record NZ_JAQISV010000023.1, on the reverse strand, counting down.
GTCCTCGTCCAGGGACATCCAGCCGGTCAGCTCCGGACGGCGGGAGGCCCACTCGGCCAGCAGCAGCGTCTTGCCGTACCCGGCCGGTGCGCTGACCAGGGTGACCTGCCCGGGGGCCGCGGCCTCCAGCGCGGCGACGAGCCGCGGGCGGTGCACGTGACGCGGGGGCAGCCGCGGCACCGCGGTCTTCACCCGGGGCACGCCCGGGCGCCGCGTGCCCGGAGGTGCGGGTCGCGCTGCTGGACCGGTGACCGCCATGGCGTTCCGCACGCTACGACCACCGGAGCGGTGGGGACAGGGCCCTACGGCGGGTCCGCGCCGCGACACCTCGTCCGGCGCGGAGGCGCCGCTCGGGCCCGGCACCGGGCGACACTGCCCGTCCGCACCGATCGACCGCACAGGGGGGCGACGGATGACCGGGACGGTGCCCGAGCGGCCACGGCGGGGCCGCGACGTCGCCCTCGGGGTCCTGCTCGTGCTCGCCGCGCTGGTCCTGCTCGCCAACGTCGCCGTGGCGACCGCGCTCTCGGTCCGGCTGCTCGGCCGGACGGCGCTGGCCGCCGGCGCGGTGCTCCTCGTGCGCGCGCTCGCGGGCGCCGGCTCGGGCACCACCTGGTCGGCCGCCCTCGGCGGTGTCGTCCTCGCGGTGCTGGGCGGGTTCGTCCTGCGCAACCCCGCCGTCGGCGCGGTGACCCTCACGCTGCTGACCGGGTCGCTGCTGCTGACCACCGGACTGACGCGCCTGTTCTCCGCCCCCGCCCGGTCCGACGCGCGCGCCGTGCACCTGCTCAGCGGCCTGGTCTCGACCGTCCTGGGCGCCGTGGTCCTGCTGGACCTGACCAGCGCCGGCCTCACCCTCCTCGGCGTCCTCGTCGGCGTGCAGCTGCTGCTGGAGGGCGCGACGCTGCTCGCGGCCGGGGGGCTGCGGCCCGCGCGGACGCCGTCCGGTGCGCCCGGGGCCGTCGTTCCGGGACGCGGTCGGCGGCCGGCCTGACGAGGCGGTCGACGACGCGCCACCCGCCGCTCATCCCAGGCGGTGGGCGGCGACGGCCGCGACGGTGCCCAGCGTGTTCGTGGCCAGGTGCAGCAGGGCCGGCGCCAGGAGGCTGCCGCTGCGCAGCCGCAGCCAGCTCAGCAGCGCACCGGCGACCGCGGTGAAGACGCACACGCCGAGCACGGCCAGCGTCCGCGTCCAGGCCGCGTCGACCAGGTCGTTGGCCGCGATCCCGCTGAGGGTGGGCCGGATGTGCCAGATCCCGAAGACCGCCGCCGTCACCCCCACCGCGCGACCCGTCGGCAGCACCCGGAGGAGGGCGGCCAGCAGCACGCCGCGGAAGGCCACCTCCTCCCACAGGACGGTGCCCAGCGGGATGCGCACGAGGACCTCGGCGGCGACGTCCCCCGCCGCCAGGTCGGCGGCCCGGGCATCGGTGAGCAGCGGGCGGAGGAGGGGGACGGCGACGGCGACGGCGAGCGCCAGCGCGACGACGGCGAAGGCGACGCCGCCCCACCCCAGCCCGGCCGCCAGCCGGCGCCGGGACAGCCCGAGGTCCGACCAGGACAGCCCCGTCCAGCGCGCCGCCGCCAGCAGGACGCCGGTGGCCGCGCCGTTGACCAGGACGTAGGACGAGTCGGGCACGCGGGGGACGACGACGTTGTTCCAGAGGACGAGGACCCCGACGAGCGCGGCCGCGAAGGCCCGGTGCCGCCGGCTCGCGGGCGCTCGGCCGGGGGTGGCTCGGGTCATCGGCGCACCGTCACGGCCCGTGCTGACGCCCCGGTCGGCGGCGGTCCGCCTAGGCCTGCAGGAGCCGGTCCTTCTGCGCCGCGAACTCCTCCTCGGTGAGCAGCCCGGCCTGCCGGAGCTCACCGAGCTCGGTCGGCTGGGCGGGCAGCTGGTCGACGTCGGAGGGCGCCGCGCGCTGCGGCGGCACCGGAGCCTGCTGCCGCGCGGACACCCGGCCGGCCACCGAGGACGCCGTGCCGGCGACCACCGCCGTGCGGGCCATGGTGCCGAGCAGCCCCGGCCCGCCGCGGCCGCGCCCCAGCCGACTCCTCATGACCGCACCTCGTCCATCCTCGGCACCTCCGCCGCCGGGGTCCCCCCGGCGGCCAGGGCGCGGTCGACGTTCTCCCGGGGCACCCGGTCGGAGGCGACGACGGTGCCGTGCACCTGCCGGACGGCGTCGCCGAACGCGGCGGCCCAGCGGTTCTCCCAGAGCAGCACCAGCGTGGTGGTGCTCGGCTGCAGGGTGGCCGCGATCTGCAGCAGGTCGTCGTCGCTGAGCAGCTCGAGGACGTCGCCGTCGACCGCGGCGAACGCGGCCCCGTCCTCGTCCTCGAGCTCTGCGCCGGTGACCTGCCCGTCGGCGTCCTCGTGGAGCACGGCGGCGTCGAGCACCCGGACGGTGCCGGAGTCGACCAGCGCGGCGAGCGCCGGGGCGACTGCTGTCACGGGGGGCCTCCTCGGGTCCTGACCTGGCTGGAGACGGCGCCGGTCGCCAGGAGCAGGAACTCCGCTCGGGCCGCGCCGGCGGTCGTGCGTGGCTCGTCCATCGCTGCGCTCACCGCCTCCGGCCGGGCGCGGCAACACCGCACCGTGACCCACGGTCCGCTCCCGGACCTCGTCCGCGGTGGATGAGGCCTGCGGTGGGAACGTCCCGGGCCGCGCCGCGGGGGAACCGCCGGGACCGTGCGCCGTCGGGCCGCTGCGGCGGCCGCACCGCTCCCGGCGGGGCACTCCATCCGGGACGGACGAGGCGGGCCCCGGCGCGACCGGCGAGCCTGGCCGGGATCAGACCGGAGGGGGCCACCGTGCCGACGCACTACGAGTTCCGGGTGGCGGGGCACCTGTCCGACCGGATCCGCGGCGCGTTCCCCGACATGGTCCTGGCCGACGCTCCACCGGAGACGATCATCTTCGGGGAGGTCATCGACGAGGCGCACCTGCACGGGGTCCTGGCGCTGATCCAGGACCTCGGGCTGCACGTCGTGGCCCTGCACGAGGTGCCGCCCTAGCGGCTCCGGCGACCAGCGCCCGCGCGCCGCGGTCGACGCGACGGGTCACGCCTCGGACCGGAGCGGGCGGACCACCGCGACCGGGCACGGCGCGAAGGTGAGGCAGCGCAGGCTGACCGACCCCAGGAGTGTGCTGGACCGGCTGGACCGGCCGCGCGACCCGACCACCAGCAGGTCGGCCGCCTCGGCCACCTCCGCCAGGACGTCCCACTCCGCGCCCTCGATGGTCTGCGCGCGGACCCGGACGGCGGGGGACCGGTCCTGCCAGGCCGCCCGCAGGCTCTCCCGCAGAGTCGTGTCGGCCTGCTCCCGCAGCGTCGTGGCGGGCCGCGCCCAGGGGAGCCCGCCGTAGCCGGACAGGGTGTCGATCCAGGCGTGGACGACGTGCAGCTCCCCGCCGCGCAGGCGTGCCTCGGCTGCGGCGAAGCGCACGGCGAGCACCGAACCAGCCGAGCCGTCGACCCCGACCACCACGCGGCTGGCGGCTCCCTGCCACAGCACGGCGCCGTGCGCGGACTCGTCGTCGCGCACGACGACGACCGGCCCGCGGGCGTGCTGGGCGCACTGCCGGCTGACCGAGCCCAGCAGCGCACCGCTCAGACCCCCGCGCCCCCGGGAGCCGACCACGAGCAGCCCGCCGGGACCGGCGGCGTCCACGAGTTCCCGAGACGGCTCCCCGTACCGCACCTCTGTGCGGACCGGGACGGCGTCGCACCCTGCGACGGCGGCGACGTCGGCGGCCTCGGCGGCCATCCGATCCCGCACGTCCTGCTCTCCGCCGGCGACGTCGGGCCGCCCGACGGCCCCGTCACGGAGACCCAGCGGCTCGTCCACCGGCGAGACGGTGACCATCCGGACCGCGCACTCGCGCAGCGTCGCCTCTCGCAGGGCCCAGTCCAGCGCCGCCCGGGCACCGGCCGAACCGTCCACCCCCACCACGATCTCGTGCACGGACGCTGTCTCGTCCACGGCGCTCCTCCGGAGGCCTCTCCCGCTGCCCTCGTACCCGTGAGCCGTTGGATCTCCTGCTCGGCCGGCGGGTTCCGACCCGGTGATCGGGGACCCGGTGCGGGACGGGCCGGCGGGACGTGGTCACGGGCCACCTCCGTGCTCAGGGGGTCCCGGCCTGGAGGCGAACAGGTCCAGTCCGAGTTCGGCGGACAGCCACCCGGTCGCGAGCTGCCCACGGACGCTGTTGCCGGCCGCGTCCAGCGAGGGTGAGAAGGTCGCCAGCGCGCCCTTGCCCGGCGAGACGGTCACGATGCCGCCGGAGATCCCGCTCTTGCCGGGCATGCCGATCTCGAACAGCCAGTCGCCGCTCCGCTCGTACAGCCCCGTGGAGGCGAGCACCGCGACGGTGTCCCGCGCGATGGCCGGGTCGACGACGCGCTCCCCGGTGACCGGCTGGACGCCCCACCTCGGAGACGACGCCGACGGCCTCGTGACCGAGGGTGAGGTCGGTCCGCGGGCCGATGCCACCCCCGACGGTGTGCGAGTCCGACGTGCAGATCAGGGCCGCGGTCGTCTGCACGATCGCGTCGTTGGGACCGGGAGTCGGCACGGGCTTCTCCATCATCCCGACCGCGCCGATCCCCTTCATCACGAACGCCTTCATCTCGACTCCCCTCCGGGATCTCTGGGTGCTCGTCGGGACCGTCGTGGTCGTGATCCGGACGCCGCCCGCCCACGACGTCCCGGCCGGCACGGGTCAGCGGGTCGCCGCGGCGGCGGGTTCGGTGAACCTGTCCGGTCGGACGTCGGTGTAGGTGTGGATCGGGACCTCGAGGGTCACCGAGCCGGCGTCGCGGAACTCGAAGACGACCGGGACGCTGAACCCGCTCCGGAGCGTCTCCCGCAGCCCGGACAGCTCCAGGTGGAGTCCGGTCACCTCGCGGAGGACCGCCACCCCACCGGACGGCACGTCGACCTCGATCCGCGGAGCCGGCTCGTCGTCGCCGTTCCGCAGGACGACCTCCTCGGCGACACCGGCCGTGACCCCGGTGAGCTCGTCGTCGGCCTCGCCGTCGTTCGCGACCGTCAGGAGGAGTGCGGCGCTGTTCCCGGCGATGTGCAGGCTGCCGCGCGTGCCGGGGGAGGCGATGGCCACGCTGAGCAGCCGCAGCGGACCCACCCGCCCGTCGACGCTGTCGAGCCCGATCCTGGCCCGGTCGAGGTCGGGAGTGCCGACCTGCCCCGTGCCGCAGCCGGCGAGTGCCAGCAGGAGGACCAGGAGCGGCCCGACGAGTCGGGTGCGGTTCATGGCTGACTCCGGGGATGGGGAGCGGGTCCGGGCTGGGGGCTCACGGCGGCGTCAGATGGTGATGAGGCCGGTCCACAGGCCGACCACGCCGGTGACGCCGGCAACCACGATCACGGCGCAGAGCACCATCTCGGTGGGACTGAACACCCGGCGGCTCCGCTCGCTGCGCGCCTTGACGTACAGCACGGTGGCCGGGGCGAGGATCACCGTCGCCAGCAGCAGGAACTCCAGGCCCGCCGCCTCGAAGAGGAACAGCGTGTACGCGGTGGCGACCCCCGCGACGACCGCCTCCTTGCGGCGGGTCCTGGCGTCCACGCCCTCGTAGGCCTCGCCCGTGAGGCCGAGCTTGAGCGCGTACGCGGCGGCGAGGAAGTAGGGGATCAGCGCGAGGCAGGTGGAGAGATCGAGCATGAAGTTCAGCGCGTCGGTGAGGACGAGCGTCGCGGCGAGGAGTCCCTGGACCGCCAGCGAGGTGACGACGAGAGCCGTGATCGGCGTCTGCTTCTCGTTCTCCCTGCCGAGGAAGGCGGGGAAGTCCTCGTTGCGGGCCGGGATGTACATCACCTCGGCGGCCATCAGCGTCCAGGCGAGGTACGCGCCGAGGACGGACACGATGACGGCGATGCTGATGAACCAGCGGCCCCAGTCACCGACGACGGACTCGAACACGCCGATCATCGAGGGCTGGCGGGTCGCGGCGAGCTCCGGCTGGGTCTGCACCGCGTAGCTGGACAGGGTCACCAGGGCGAAGATCGACAGCACGCTCAGGAACCCCAGGACCGTGGCCTTCCCCACGTCCTCGCGCCGCTTGGCGTAGCGGGAGTAGACGCTCGCGCCCTCGATGCCGATGAAGACGAACGTCGTGATGATCATGGTGTTGCGGATCTGCTCGTCGAGCGAGCCGAGGTCGCCGTAGCCGGTGGCGATCCAGTTGTCGGCGAAGACGCCGGCGTCGAACGCGATGAACAGCACGACGATGAAGACGAGGATCGGCAGGATCTTGAAGACCGTCACGATCCGGTTGATCACGGCGGCGTCGCGGACCCCCCGGGCGATCAGGTAGTGGAAGAACCAGACGCCGGCCGTGCCGAGCGCCACCGCGAGGACGGTGTCGCCGTCGCCGAAGCCGGAGAAGAACCCGCCGAGGGTCGCGGTGATGAACACCCAGTAGAAGGCGTTGCCGGAGACCGCGCTCGCCCAGAAGCCGATCGCGGAGTTGAACCCGACGTAGTCACCGAAGCCGGCCTTGGCGTAGATGAAGACCCCGGAGTCCAGCTCCGGCTTGCGGATGGCGAGGTTCTGGAAGACGAAGGCGAGCATCAGCATGCCCGTGCCCGCGATCGCCCAGGCGATCAGCGAGCCGAGGATGCCGGTCGCCACCCCGAAGCGCGCCGGCAGCGAGAACACGCCCGCCCCGACCATGCTGCCGACCACCATCGCGGTCAGGGTGGGCAGGGTCATCTTCCCCGGCGTCGCGACCGGGGTGTCGGCAACCGTCTCGGCGACCCGGGTGGGAGGGATCGTGTCGACCATCGTCAGGTCACTCCTGTCCTGCTGACTGGCCGAGCGCGACCGGCTCGACCTCCTCGATCTTGAAACCGGTGATGCCGTACAACACGCTCAGCGCGGGGCTCACGTAGCAGAAGACGGCCCACGGCAGGTAGAGGAGGGTGGAGACGCCGAGGGTGGCGCCCATGAACGCCCCGCACGAGTTCCAGGGCACCAGCGGGGAGGTGACGGTGCCGCTGTCAGCGGTCAACCGGGACAGGTTGGTCGGCGCCAGGCCGCGGCGCGCGAACTCGAGCCGGAAGATGCGCGCGGGCAGGACCAGGGCGATGTACTGGTCGCCGGCGACGATGTTCAGGCCGAAGGCGCAGGCGAACACGGTGAGGAACAGCCGGCCGGTGCTCTTCGCGGCGGCGATCATCGGGTCGATCAGCCGCGAGATGAGCCCGAACTTCTCGAGCAGCACGCCGAACGTCACCGCTCCGAAGATCAGCCACAGCGTGAACAGCATGCTCGACATGCCGCCGCGGGAGACGAGCCGGTCGACGTCGGCGAGGCCGGTGTCGGCGGAGAACCCGGTCGCCATCGCCTGCCAGGTCGCCTTGATGGACTCGACCACCACGTTGCCCTGCCCGGCGAGGAAGTCGGCGACGACCTGGGACTGGGTGAACGCCGCCAGCACGCCCGCGAACACCGCGGACGCGAGCAGGGCCAGCGACGCGGGCGCCTTGCGCACCGACAGCACGACCAGGAGCGCCAGGGGCAGCAGGTTGACCGGGTTGATCCAGTACAGCTGGTCCAGATCCGCCAGCTCCGTGCTGGTCGGGACCCCGTCCTGCACGTCCGGGCTGCTGACCCAGCCCAGGACCAGGAACACGACCAGTGCGACCGCGAACGCCGGGACGGAGGTCCAGACCTGGCGCTTGATGTGCTCGCGCGGCTCGACCCCCACCATCTGGGCGGTCAGGATGGTGGTCTCCGACAGCGGCGAGGTCTTGTCCCCGAGGTAGGCCCCCGAGATCACCGCGCCCGCCGTGATCGCCACCGAGAGGTCGAGCAGGCTCGCGATGCCGACCAGGCCGACGCCGATCGTCCCGGCGGTGGTCCAGGAGCTGCCGATGCTCAGCGCGACGATCCCGCAGATGATCGCGGCGGCCGCGTAGAACCACGACGGGGCGAGGACCTGGATCCCGTAGTAGACGAGCGTCGGGATGGTGCCGGAGAGGTTCCAGGTGCCGATCAGCGCGCCGACGGACAGCAGGATGAACAGCGCGCTCGTCACCGAGGCGATCGCCTCCTGCTCGGCGTGCCCGATCTGCTCCCAGCTGTGGCCGTTCCCGCGCACGATCAGCGCCGCGATCGCCGCGCAGCCCACCAGGGCCACCTGGATCGGCCCGTCCAACGCGTCGAGACCGAACAGCAGCAGGGAGCCCGCGATCAGGACCGCCAGCACGACCAGCGGCAGGACGGCATCGACCAGCGATGGTCGTCGCACCGTGGGTGCCCCGCGATCTGGCATGGCGTGCCTCTCGCCGATGAGGCCCGGCGCCCGTTCCCGAGATCAGTGACGGGACCTCACGTGTGCGGATCGGCTCAGAAGTCGACCGGGTCCCGGCTGATCGGGCAGGTCATGCAGTGCCCGCCGCCCCGGCCGCGGCCCAGCTCCGCGCCGACGATCGTGATCACCTCCACGCCCGCCCTGCGCAGGACCGTGTTCGTGTGGGTGTTGCGGTCGTAGGCGAAGACGACTCCGGGGGCCACGGCGACGACGTTGTTGCCGCTGTCCCACTGCTGGCGCTCGTTGGCGTAGGCGTCGCCGCCCGTCTCCAGGACCCGCAGCTCGGACAGGCCGAGCGCGTCGGCGACGACCTCGGGGAAGGACCCCTTCTCCTCGGTCACCTCGACCGGCTCCCTGTCGCCGGGCCGCAGGCTGAAGGTGTGGATCGAGTCGACGATGTCGCGGTAGGCCGTCGCGATGTCGCGGTCGGCGAACGTGAACACCGTGTCCAGGTGCATCGCCGCCCGCAGCTTGGGCATGCCGGCGACGATCACGCGGGTGGCGGCGCCGTGCGCGAACAGCGCGGCGGCGAACTGGGTGATGGCCTGCCGGGAGGTGCGCTCGCTCATGCCGACGGCGACCGCGCCGTTGCCGATCGGCATGACGTCACCGCCCTCCATCGTGGCCAGGCCCCACTCCTGCTCCGGATCGCCCCACCACACCGTCGAGCCGACGAAGTCCGGGTGGAACGCGTAGATCGCCTTGTAGAGCAGCGTCTCGTCGTGCCGGGCGGGCCAGTACAGCGGGTTGAGGGTGACCCCGCCGTAGACCCAGCAGGTGGTGTCGCGGGTGTAGAGGGTGTTGGGCAGCGGTGGCATGAGGTACTCCCGCACGCCGGTCGACTCCCGGGCCAGCGCGACGTAGCCCGGCCGGAAGTCCTCGGGCAGGTCCGACGTCGCGAGCCCGCCGATGAGGAACTCGGCCAGTCGCCGGTCGTCCAGCGACTCGAGGAAGGCGCGGGTCGGGTCGACGAGCCCGAGGCCGACCTCGTTGGCGGTGACCTTGCGGTCCAGCAGCCACGCCTTGGCGTCGGGGATGGCCATCGTCTCGGTGAGCAGGTCGTGCAGTTCGAGGACCTCGACCCCGCGGTCGCGCATCTCGTTGACGAAGTCGACGTGGTCGCGGCGGGCGTTGTCCACCCACAGCACGTCGTCGAACAGCAGGTCGTCGCAGTTGCGGGGGGTCAGCCGGGAGTGCGCCAGGCCGGGGGCGCAGACCAGCACCTTGCGCAGCACGCCCACCTCGGAGTGGACGCCGTGGGCCGCGACCGGCGCGCCTGCGCCCGCCCCGGAGATCCTGGTGTCGGTCATCGTCCGCTTCTCCCCGCTCGACAGAGGACCGGTGGGCACCGCACCCAGGCAGCACGCGGCGCCCCGCGGAGGAGCGCTCCTCCGCAGTCGCAGGATGCTGCCGTCCCCGGCCGGCCGGCCTCGTCCGGTGGGGATGAGACGTGCCGGGGAGCTCCGTTCTCGGACACCCCACGCGCCGGCGCGCGGGCCCGGTCCAGGGCGGCCGGGACGGTCGCGCGTGGTCCCGGCCGGTGCGCACCGGCCGGCTCGAGCGACCTCCGGTCGTGACGTCCCCCCTCCTGGGACGGCAGGAGGTCCCTGCCCCGGTCTCCCGGGGCGCACAGCTCCCACCCCGCGCAGGGGAGGCAGCGAGGGCGGGCGGCCCCGAGGATGCCGCGGCAGACGCATCCCAGGACAGGAGCCCCGATGTCCACTCCCAGCGTGTGGCGCTCCGACACACCGGTCGGGCCGACCCCACGGCAGACCGCGCTGCACTGCGCGGACTGCCTCGGGTCGCCGGCATGACCGTCTCGCGCGAGGCCGGGTTGGCCCCGGGACCGCCGGAGGCGCCGCGGCCGAGCACCGCACGCTCCGGGACGACCGGCCGCCCGGCGCGGCGGTGGCCGGCGCTGTCACTGCCGGGCAGCTGGGGTGCGGTGCTGCTGGTGTGCGCGTCGCTCACCCCCTCGCTCCTGCCGCGCAGCGGCGTCGCCCAGGGCGTGGTCAGCGGGATCAGCGCCGCCATGGGCTACGGGCTCGGGGTCCTCGCCGCTGCCGTGTGGCGGGCCCTGGCCGACCGCGGACCCCGCCCGCCGCGGCGCTGGGCCTGGCGGGCGTTCCTGGCCGGCGCGGTGCTCCTGACCGCGGTGGCCTTCCTCCTGGGCCGGCGGTGGCAGGGCGCGCTGCGCGAGCTGATGGGGATGCCGGCCGAGCCGCTGGGACCGGTGCTGGCCGCCCCGGTGGTCGCCGTGCTGGTGTTCGCGGCGATCCTCGCGGTGGCGCGCGCGGCCCGCGCCGCCGGGCGCGGCGTCGCCCGGCTGCTGGGCCGGTGGATCGGCCCGTCCGCCGCCCGCGCCCTCGGTGCGCTGACCGTCGCCGCGCTCGCCGTCCTGGTGGTCAGCGGATGGGCCCTGGACGGCGTGCTCGCCGCCGCGGACCGGACGTTCGCCCTGCAGGACCAGGACACCGCCGAGGGCGTCGAACGGCCGTCGAGCACGCTGCGCTCCGGCGGGCCGGGATCGCTGATCGGCTGGGACACCCTGGGCCGGGAGGGCCGGACGTTCGTGGCCGGCGGCCCGGCAGCCGCCGAGATCGGCGCCTTCAGCGGGACGACGGCCGCCGAGCCGATCCGGATCTACTCCGGGGTGGCGACAGCGGAGGACGTCGAGACCCGCGCGCAGGCCGCGGTCGACGACCTGCAGCGGGCCGGCGGCTTCGACCGCGCCCGGCTGCTGGTCGCCACCACCACCGGCCGCGGCTGGCTGGACGCCGGATCGCTGACCGCGTTCGAGTACCTCGCCGGCGGCGACTCGGCCGTCGTCGCGATGCAGTACTCCTACGTCCCGTCGGGGCTCTCCTACCTCGTCGACCAGTCCCGGGCGCGGGCCGCCGGACGGGAGCTGTTCGACGCGGTCTACGAGCGGTGGACCGTGCTGCCGCCGGACGACCGCCCCGAGCTGTACGTGTTCGGCGAGAGCCTCGGCTCCTTCGGCGCGGAGGCGGCGTTCAGCGGGGAGTACGACCTGCGCAACCGGGTCACCGGGGCGCTGTTCGTCGGCCCGCCGAACTTCAACGCCCTGCACACCGAGTTCCGCGACGGCCGCGACCCCGGCAGCCGGGAGGTGGAGCCGGTGTACCGGGGCGGACGCACGGTGCGGTTCAGCACCGAGGTCAGCGCGGGCGCGCCACCGGCCGACCAGCCGTGGACGGGCAGCCGGGTGCTGATCCTGCAGCACCCGTCCGACCCGGTCACCTGGTGGAGCCCCTCGCTGCTGCTCGAGCGGCCCGACTGGCTGGCCGAGGAGCCCGGGCGCGACGTCCTGCCCGAGATGACGTGGATCCCGCTGGTCACCTTCTGGCAGGTCACTCTCGACATGCCCTTCTCCACCGACGTCCCCGAGGGACACGGGCACCGCTACACCCGTGAGTCGGTGGACGCGTGGGCGCTGCTGCTGCGCCCGCCGGACTGGACCGCCGAGAAGGCCGACCAGCTGCGGGCGCTGCTCCGGCGATGACGTCGGTGACCGCGCCGACCCCCGCGACCGGCGCCGGGTCGGTGGGCGCCCGACGACGGGGCGCTGCTGCGGGCGCACGAGCCGGTGCTGCGCTTCACCGAGGGCGAGCTGTTCCTGCCCACGTCGGTGGAGCGCTACGTCGAGCGCTGCAGCCTCTGGGCCGGCGGGCCGCGGCGCAGCCCCGCCCCGCTGGTCGCCGCGGACCGGCTGACGATCGACCGGCTCGGCGAGCTCGGCGAGCGGTTCCGCGACCGCCCGCTGTACCTGCGGTTCGTCCAGCAGCCGCTGCAGCGGGCCGAGGTGCGGGCGTGGCGGCGGGAGACCCGGCCCCGGCTGAGGGGCACGGCGCGGCTGGCCGCCGTCGGCGTGCTGGCCCGGCTCGTGGACCTGGCGCTGCGGCTGTCCCTGCTGGTCCGCGGTCGGGTGCCGCGGGGGCTGGTGGCCGCCGCCGAGCGGCGGGCGGCCGTGGACGGGTCGCCGGCCGGGTGCCCCTACTACGGGCGGGTCGTCCGGGACGGCGGCTACACCGTCTGCCAGTACTGGTTCTTCTACCCGTTCAACGACTGGCGCTCGACCTTCCACGGGGTCAACGACCACGAGGCCGACTGGGAGCTCGTCGCCGTCTACCTGGCCGGGACCGGCGACTCCCCGTCCCCGGCCTGGGTCGCGGCCTCGTCGCACGACCACGACGGGGCCGTGCTGCGGCGGCGGTGGGACGACCCCGGGCTGCACCGCGAGGGCGACCACCCCGTGGTCTTCCCCGGAGCCGGCTCGCACTCGGGCGCGTTCGTCCCCGGGGACTACGTGGTCTCCGTCGAGGTGCCGGCGCTCCGGCGGGCCGGAGCGGCGCTGCGACGCCGGCGGGCGGGCCGGCCGCCCGGGTTCGCGCTCCCGTTCGTGGACTACGCCCGCGGGGACGGGCCCGCCGTCGGCCCCGGGCAGGCCCGCGCCTGGCGACCGGAGCGCATCGACGACGCCACGCCGTGGGTGGTCGGGTTCCGCGGCCTGTGGGGGCTGGACACCCGCGACGCGTTCGGCGGCGAGCGGGCGCCGGCCGACCCGCGGTACGAGCGCAGCGGTGAGGTCCGCCGCTCCTGGGCCGACCCGCTCGGCTGGGCCGGGCTGGCCACGGTGGCGCCGACGGCGGGGGAGGAGCACGCGGCCCTGCGCGCCCGCCTCGGGGAGCTGACCGATCGCCTCCGGGTGCTCGACGCGGCGACCGCCGATGAGCGGGCGGCGCTGCGGGGCTGCGTGCGCAGGCCCGCTCCCTCGGCACGAGCGCCGACACGCACGGGCTGCAGCAGGAGCGCCTCGCCGAGCTCGGCACCCGGCAGGCCGGGTTGACCGCGATGACCGCCGAGCGGACCCGGCTGCGCGAGGAACGCGCCGTCCACGCGGCGGTGCTGTCCCGCCCGCCGGACCCCGGCCCGCCGGACGCGCACCTGCAGTCGGTCTCCCGCCCCGGCACGGTCGAGCCGCACACCGCCTTCCTGCGGCTGTGGGCAGCGCTCAGCACGCCGGTGCTCGTCCTGGGGATCGGCGTGCTGCTGGCCCGCCCGACCCCGCTCACGCTCTCGGGGTTCGCCACGTTCCTCGCGGTGTTCGCCGGCGTGGAGGCGGTGGCGCGGCGCAGGACGGGGCTGCTGGTCACGGTGCTGGCAGCGGCCGCGGGAGGGGCGGTGGTCGCGGCGAGCCTGGTCCTCGCGCTGCTGCGCAACTGGCAGGTCGCGCTGGCCGGGCTGCTGGCCGTCGCCGGACTCGCGTTGATCGTGCTGAACCTGCACGAGCTGTTCGCCCGCCCGCGGCGAGGACGGCGCGACGGGCCGGAGGCCACCGGGGACCCCGGCCGATGACCGCGGTGCTCGCCGAGGTCACGCCCTACGCCCTGGCGATCGCCCTCTCGCCGTTCGGGGTGATCGTGGCGATCCTCCTGCTGTTCACGCCCCGCCCGCGGGCGACGGCCGGCGCGTTCGCGGCCGGCTGGGCCGCCGGCATCGCCGTCGGGACCGGCGTCTTCGTGGCCCTCACCTCGGTCGTCGAGCTCGCGGACGAGCCCCCGGCCTGGGCCTCGTGGGCCCGGGTCGGGCTCGGCGTGGTCCTGCTGGTCGTCGGGGTGCGGATGTGGCTGCGGCGGGGGCAGGCGCCCGAGCCCGCCTGGCTGCGCTCGCTGGGAGGCATCCCCCGCTCCGCGCGCTGCGGCTGGGCCTGCTGCTGTCGGCGAACCCGAAGACGCTGCTGCTGGCGGTGGCCGGCGAGCTGGCCATCGGCGCGGCCGAACTGTCCCTCGGCGGCAGCGTGGTCGCGGTCGTGGTGTTCACCGCGGTGGCCGTCCTCTCGGTCGTCCTGCCCCTCCTGCTGCACGTGCACCTGGGGGCACGGGTCCTCTCGGCCCTGGGCCGGGCCGAGGACTGGCTGGCCGCGCACTCCGCCGCCGTCGTCGTCGCCGGAGCGCTCGTCGTCATCGGGGCCCTCCTGGCCGGGAAGGGCCTCGCCGGACTGTGACCCCGCGCGGCCGTCAGGGACGCGGGACGTTGCGCAGGTTGGCGCGCGCGAGGTCGACCATCTTCCCGACGCCCCCGCCGAGGACCGTCTTCGACGCCGACAGCGCGAAGCCGCGGATCTGCTCGCCGGTGATCGCCGGGGGGATGGACAGCGCGTTCGGGTCGGTCACGAACTCCATGAGCACGGGCCCGGGGTCGGCCAGCCCCTCCGCCAGCGTGCCGCGGACGTCGCGGGGGTCCTCCACCCGCAGCGCCCGGATGCCCACGCCCCGGGCGATCGCGGCGAAGTCCGTCGGCTCGTGGTCGGTCTCGAAGTCGGGCATCCCGTCGACCAGCATCTCCAGCTTGACCATGCCGAGCGAGGCGTTGTTGAACAGCACGATCTTCACCGGCAACCGGTGCAGCCGGACGGTGATCAGCTCGCCGAGCAGCATCGCCAGCCCGCCGTCGCCGCTCATGCTGACCACCTGCCGGCCGCGGTCGGCGAACTGGGCGCCCACGGCGTGCGGCAGGGCGTTGGCCATCGACCCGTGCCGGAACGACCCGATCACCCGGCGCCGGCCGTTGGGCGTCAGGTAGCGGGCCGCCCACACGTTGCACATCCCGGTGTCGACGGTGAAGACGGCGTCGTCGGCGGCCAGCTCGTCCAGCTGCGCGGCCACGTACTCGGGGTGGATCGGCCGCATCCGCTCCACTCGCGACGCGTAGGCGCCGACCACCTGCTCCAGCGCCTCGGCGTGCTCGTGCAGCATCGAGTCCAGGAACCGCCGGTCGGTCTTCTGGTCGACCAGCGGCAGCAGCGCGCGGATGGTCTCGCCGACGTCCCCGTGGACGGCCACCTCCAGCGGCGTGCGCCGTCCCAGGTGTGCGGCGTCCGCGTCGACCTGCGCCGTCCGCCGCTGGGGGAGGAAGTTCGGGTACGGGAAGTCGGTGCCCAGCAGCACCAGGAGGTCGGCCTCGTGGGTGGCCTTGTGCGCGGCTCCGTAGCCGAGCAGGCCGCTCATCCCGACGTCGAAGGGGTTGTCGTACTGGATGACCTCCTTGCCGCCCAGGGCGTGTCCCACGGGGGCGAGCACCCTCCCGGCCAGCTGCACGACCTCGTCGTGCGCCCCGGCGCACCCGGCTCCGCAGAACAGCGTCACCGTGCGGGCGGCGTTGACCGCGTCGGCGAGCGCCTGCACCTGCCCGGCTCCCGGCCGCACCGGCGAGGGCTCGGACACCATCGCGGTGGGCACCGTCGGCCCGCCGGACTCCTCGGCCGCCAGGTCGCCCGGCAGCACGACCACGGACACGCCCCTGGTGCCGACGGCGGTCTGGATCGCCACCCGCAGGGCGTGCGGCATCTGCTTCGGGGTGACGACCTCGCACCAGGACGAGCAGTCCTGGAACGTGCGCTCGGGGTGGGTCTCCTGGAAGAAGGCCATCCCGATCTCCTGGGACTGGATCTGCGAGGCGATCGCCAGCACCGGCGCCCCGCTGCGGTGGGCGTCGTAGAGCCCCTGGAGGAGGTGGGTGTTGCCCGGGCCGCACGAGCCCGCGCAGACCGCCAGGCGCCCGGTCACCTGCGCCTCCGCGGCGGCGGCGAACGCGCCGCCCTCCTCGTTGCTGACGTGCACCCACTCGATGTCGTCGGTGTGCCGGACGGCGTCGACGACGGGGTTGAGGCTGTCGCCGACGACGCCGTAGATGCGACGGACGCCGGCGTCGCGCAGCATCTGCACCAGCTGGCGGGCGACGGTGGGGTGGGCCATGCGCAGCTCCTCGTCTCCGTCCGGCGGGGGGCCGGCCGCCCGGTCCGCTCTACCCCCGGCCCCGGTCCGGAACCTCCGGGGCTCTCCTGAGACCGACCTGCGACGCGGCGTGCCGACATGCCGGGACGGGCCCTTCGCCCCTGCTGACCCCACCGGCGGCCGGGCCACGGTGGCTCCCGTCCCGGGAGCGCTTTCCGGATCGACGCCGCTGGTGCGGGGGGCGCGCGTCTCGCCTGGTCCGCGGCCCCCCTCGCCCGTCCGGATCCGAGGAGCACAGCAGCGATGACCGTCGTCGCAGAGCGAGCCGGCCGGGCCATCCGGCCCTTCCGCGTGGACGTGCCGGAGGAGGCGCTGACCGAGATGCGCCGGCGCATCCGGGCGACCGTCTGGCCCGAACGGGAGACGGTTCCGGACACGTCGCAGGGCGTTCCGCTCGCGACGATGCAGGAACTGGCCCGCCACTGGGGCACGGACTACGACTGGCGCCGGTGCGAGGCGAGGCTCAACGCCCTCCCGCAGTTCACGACCGAGATCGACGGGCTGGACATCCACTTCCTGCACGTGCGGTCCCCGCACGACGATGCGCTGCCCATCGTCATCAACCACGGGTGGCCGGGGTCGGTCCTCGAGCAACTCAAGGTCATCGATCCCCTGGTGAACCCCACGGCGCACGGCGGGAGCGCGGCCGATGCCTTCCACGTGGTGATCCCGTCGATGCCGGGCTACGGGTTCTCCGGCAAGCCGACGGGAACCGGCTGGGGGCCGGAGCGCATGGGCCGGGCCTGGGCGGAGCTGATGACCGGCCTCGGCTATCCCCGGTACGTCGCCCAGGGCGGGGACTGGGGCGCGTTCGTCGTCGACCAGATGGGGCTGCAGGCGCCTCCGGGCCTGCTCGGCATCCACACGAACATGCCGGCCGTGGTCCCCGCCGAGGTCGACCGGGCCCTGCGGGCCGGCGACCCGCCGCCGTCCGGTCTCTCCGCCGAGGAACGCCGCGCGTGCGAGCAGCTGGTCAGGACCTACGGGCAGGTGCAGTACGCCACGTACATGGCCGCGCGCCCCCAGACCCTGTACGGCATCGCGGACTCGCCCGTCGGGCTGGCCGCCTGGCTCTTGGACCACAACGACGCCGACGGCCAGCCGGCCGCGGCGGTCCTCGCCGCGCTGGACCGGACCACGAGCGACACCGGCGAGCTGACCCGGGACGAGGTCCTCGACAACGCCACGCTGTACTGGCTGACGCGCACCGGGGTCTCCGCGTCCCGCCTGTACTGGGAGTACCGGGGTGGCTTCTTCGACGCCAAGGGCGTCACCATCCCGGTCGCCGTGAGCGTCTTCCCCGGCGAGCAGTACCAGGCTCCGCGCAGCTGGACCGAGCAGGCCTATCCCGGGCTGGTCCACTACAACCAGCTCCCACGCGGCGGGCACTTCGCCGCGTGGGAGGAGCCGCGACTCCTCTCCGACGAGATCCGCGCGGGGTTCGCGTTCCTGCGCACGCCGCCGCTCCCGGCACCGCGTGGCTGACCACACACCAGGAGGCCGAGATGGACGACCTGATGCTCGACGGCAACGCGGTGGCCGGTCTGCTCCAGGACGTCTTCGCGGTCGAGACGACCACCGCGATCGCGACCTGCCGGGGCTGCGGCGCGCCCACGCCGATGGGGGCGACCCACGTGTTCCGGGGTGCCGGGTTCGTCCTCCGCTGCCCGCACTGCGAGGCCGCGCTGGTGACCCTCGTCCAGGGCAACGGGCAGGTGTGGATCGGCTTCCCCGGGATCCGGACGCTCCAGCTGGCGGTGACCGGGCCCTGACCCGCTCGCCGGACCGATCCCCCCGGGGGTCGGGCACGGGCACCGACGATCGAGAGGAGCCGCGATGTCGTCCGACGTCGTGCGCCGCGAGGCCGCCCGCCTCACCGTGGGCGACCTGGTGCGGCCGGCGGTCACGAGCGTCGAACGCGACGCTCACCTGGCGGCGGCCACCTACCTGTTCAAGAAGGCCGGCGACAGCGCGCTGGTGGTGATCGACGACCCCGTCGACCGGGTGCCCCTCACGGTGATCACCGACCGCGAGGTCGCCCAGGCGGTGGCCGACGGCCGGGATCCCAACGAGGTCCGGATCAGCGACCTCGTCCGCCGCGAGCCGGTCACCCTCTCCCCGGAGACCGGGGTGGCGGCGGCGGCCGAGCTGATGCTCGCGTCCGGCGTCATGTACGTGCCGGTCGTCGACGGGCAGCGGCTGCTGGGCATCGTCGACATCGGCGACGTCTGCCGGGGACTGCTCACGACACGAGGCGACCGAGAGGGCTGACCGGCCGCCCAGCACGTATCCTCGGCTCGGGCCGCCGAGTGGGCGGACCGCTCCGCCGCGCCGATGGAGCGGCCGGCGGGCCGGGAATGGTGCACCCGCGCGCGCGTTGACATCAGCGAGGTCGCGACCACGGGACCGGAGCGGGATCGTCCGACGGCGACGCTCCGCGCCACGGTCCCGGCCCACCCACCGGTGGCTCCCCGTCGCCGGCCGGAGCCTGCCGGCGCCGGTCCTCGGCGACCAGCGGGGGAGCCGGGGGTCGGGAGCACTCGGCCGGGACCATCGGCCGCCCGTTCCGCGGGACGGTGGGGATGCTGCTGCGGCACGGTGCCCGGCAGCTCGGAGGAGGAGTCTGTGGCTCGACCAGGCCAGCGCCACACGAGCGCTCGCCGTTCCGCTCCGCGGAGCCAGCGACGCGTGCGCCATCGCGGCGACGTCGTCGCGGTGCTCGCCCGAACCGTCCGCGAGGTCGAGGCGGCCGCCCAGCGCGGCCGCGTGACGCCTGCCGTACGCACCACGTTCCAGGCGGTCGCCCTGCTGCTGCGGGAGGAGCGGGCCCGCATCCGGGCGGCGGCCGGCAGCGACAGCCAGCGCGCCGAGCAGCTCAAGCGCCTGGACGGCGTCGCGACCATCCTCGCGACGACCGCCGTCCGGGACGCCGGGCTGCTGGCGCTGCTCGCCGAGGACGCCGTCGTCTCCGACGCGGCCCGGTCGCTCTCGCGGGAGATCCTCCGGGAGGTCGGCATCGAGCCGGCCGCCGAGGAGGTCCCCGCGGTGGAACCCGTCGCCGCCCCCGCGCCTCCCGAGCGCCGCGTGGTGCCCCAGTCGGTGATCTCCCGGCAGCTGGCCAACCCCTTCCTGGCACCGGACTTCTCGGCCGCTCCGCAGCGCGCCCCGCGTCCGCGCCGCCTGGCCGGCTGGGAGCTGCTGGGCCCGCTGCTCAGCTCCTTCGAGCGCGCCGGGAGCGGCGAACCGGCGTGCATGCCCCTCCCGGCCCCGTCGTCGCGGCTCACGCCGAAGGGCCTGGAGCTCATGCCGCACCAGGCGCAGCTGGTCGCCGCGGCCGCGGAGGGCCACCGGACGTTCCTGCTCGCCGACGAGCCGGGTCTGGGCAAGACGGCGCAGGCGCTGCTCGCCGCGGAGGCGGCGAACGCCTATCCGCTGCTGGTGGTCGTGCCGAACGTGGTCAAGACCAACTGGGCGCGCGAGGCGGGCCTCTGGACGCCGCACCGCGCGGCGACCGTGGTGCAGGGCAACGGGGACACGGTGGACGGCTTCGCCAACATCGTCGTCGTCAACTACGAGGTGCTCGACCGGCACGTGGGCTGGCTCGGGGACTTCGGCTTCCGCGGGATGGTCGTCGACGAGGCGCACTTCATCAAGAACAAGACCTCCCAGCGCTCCCAGCACGTCCTCGAGCTCTCCGACCGCATCCGGTCCCGGCCCGCGCGTCCCCTGCTCATGGCCCTCACCGGCACCCCGCTGATCAACGACATCGAGGACTTCCGCGCCATCTGGCAGTTCCTCGGGTGGATCGACGAGGACAAGCCGCGCACCGAGCTGATGGACGCGCTGGAGGAGGCCGGCCTGACGCCCGCCGACCCCGGCTTCTACGCCGCCGCCCGCCGGTGCGTGATCGACCTCGGCATCGTCCGCCGGCGCAAGGTCGACGTGGCCGCGGACATCCCCGCCCGCCGCATCGCCGACCTGCCCGTCGAGCTGGACGGGGCGGCCGGCCGGTCGATCCGCGCGGCCGAGCAGGACCTCGCCCGCCGGCTGGTGGCCCGCTACGAGTCCGCGCTGGCGGCCCGGGAGTCCGCAACCGTCGTCGAGGGCATCGACGCCGAGCTGGTACGCCGGGTGGCCCGCTGGGAGCTCAAGGACGCGAACGAGGCCAAGTCGGGCGACAACGTCTTCACCATGATGCGGCGCATCGGCCAGGCCAAGGCCGGGCTGGCTGCCGACTACGCGGCGCAGCTCGCCCGGAGCGCCGGCAAGGTCGTCTTCTTCGCCAAGCACGTGGACGTGATGGACGCCGCCGAGCAGACCTTCGCCCGGCAGGGGGTTCGCTTCTCGTCGATCCGCGGCGACCAGACGCCGACGGCGCGGCAGAAGAACATCGACGCCTTCGTCGAGGACCCGGCCGTCGCCGTCGCGGTCTGCTCCCTCACCGCCGCCGGCGTGGGCCTGAACCTGCAGGTCGCCTCCAACATCGTGCTGGCCGAGCTCTCGTGGACCGACGCGGAGCAGACCCAGGCGATCGACCGCAGCCACCGCATCGGCCAGACCGAGCCGGTCACCGCGTGGCGGATCATCGCCGCGCAGACCATCGACGCCCGGATCGCCGACCTGATCGACAGCAAGGCGGGGCTCGCCGCCCGGGCGCTCGACGGGTCGGACGCGGAGGTCTCCTCGTCCGCCGACATGCAGCTCGAGGCGCTCGTCGGGTTGCTCACCGACGCGCTGTCGACGTCCCCCGCACTCGGTGCCGGCTCGTCGGCCGGCCACTGACCGCGCGGGCGGCCGGCCGCCGGGAGGCGCGGCGGTCCCGGGTCAGGCCTCGGGTGCGGCGGTGAGGCGCTCGAACTCCGCCTGGACGATGCCGTAGCAGGGGCAGGCGGTCCGCTGGAGCGCGTCGGCGTCGAGGACGGTGATCTGGCCGCGGGTGTAGCGGATCATGCCCGCCTGCTGGAGCACCCCCGCGGTCAGCGAGACGGTGCCCCGGTGGACGCCGAGCATCTGCGCCAGGAACTCCTGGGTGAGCGGGAACTCGTCGGCGCCCACGCGGTCGCGGGTCTGCAGCAGCCAGCGGGCGCAGCGCTCCTCGGTGGCGTGCAGCCGGTTGCAGGCGACGTTCTGGGCCAGCAGCACCATCGTCGCCTGCGTGTAGCGGTGCAGCACGTGGTGCAAGGCGCCGTCGAGCGCGAGGAAGCGCTGCAGGCCGGCGGCGGACAGCCGCAACGCGCGACCCGGGACCTGGCAGA
The DNA here is from genome assembly GCF_048569675.1 of Geodermatophilus sp. CPCC 206100. NCBI lineage: Bacteria > Bacillati > Actinomycetota > Actinomycetes > Geodermatophilales > Geodermatophilaceae > Geodermatophilus > Geodermatophilus sp. CPCC 206100. The sequence goes on along the minus strand of NZ_JAQISV010000023.1, from coordinate 33,972 downwards.
AGGCGTCGTTGGGGCCCGCGACCGTGCCCAGGAAGACCGGCAGCCCCGACATCCCCTCGTGGCCGATGGTGGCGACCTCGACCATGGACTCGCCCTCGACGGCGGCCATGAGGGACAGGACGCAGTCCAGTGGGAAGTGGAGGTGCTCGATCGGCTTGTCGCGGGTCAGCACCTGGTCGTGGACCTCCAGGTCCACCGGTTCCAGCTCCGGCAACAGGCGCTCGAGTTCGGATTCCGGCAGGCCGCTCAGGAGCAGGTTGCGACGGGCCTCCGGAGTGGAGGGTGGTGGAGGTGGGGACATGGGCACCTGCCTCACGGGTCCTGCCTGCTCGGGATCGGGCGCGCCGTACCCGGGGTCAGCAGCTCATGCGGGGACGCCGCGACCCAGCCGGAGCCGGGCCCACGGCGGCACGGGGACGGTGAGCAGGTTCGCGGCGCCGGGCGCCATCGTGTAGGCCACGAGCGCCGGGGCGATGTGCGACAGGGGCAGGGCGTGCTCCACGCACCCGGTGGCCAGCGCGGCGCTCGGCATGCCGGGTGCCTCCGCCTCGTCCGGGTCCTGGACCAGCACCCGACCGCCGGCGAGCCGCACCGCGCGCACCCCGGCGGCCCCGTCGTCGAGGCGTCCGGTGAGGACGACGCAGAGCACGCGCGGCCCGAAGGCGGCGGCCGCAGAGGTCAGCACGCCGTCGGCGGTGCGGGTGGCCGGTGCGGGCCGGATCGTGATGGTGCCGGTCGAGCCCAGCTGGGCGGACGCTCCCGGGGGGAGCACGGTGACGCCCGGGCGGAGGGGGCCGTCGGTGGCCGGACGCACGGGCAGCGCGGCGCGGGCCCGGAGGATCCCGGTCAGCAGATCGAGGCTGTCCGGCCGCCGGTGCTGCACGACGACGATCGGTGTGGGGAAGGCCGTGGGCAGCGGCGAGATCACCGTCTGCAGGGCCCTGACCCCGCCGGCGGAGGAGGCCAGCACGACGACGTCGAACCCCTCGCGCGGGTCCGGTGCGGGGATCTCCACCCGGCGGAGACTACTCCTGTGTCAGGTACCCGACACAGCAGCGCAGCGGCGTGTGCGGGCATTCGCCGATGTCCCGTGCGGATCGCCGTGCCGGCACAGCACGCCGGTCGGGCGGCGTGTCGGCGGCCGTTCCGTCGGCCTACCCTCGGGGCGTCGCACGGATGGCACGTCCCGTGCGGGACCAGGCTCCGACGCTCACCCGTCGGGAGGACGGAGCAGCGATGGCGCAGGACGCGGACGGGGAGCTGCCCCTCCTCGCCGCCTTCCGCCAGGTCGGGCTGACCGCGCGCCAGGTGTGGCTGAGCTACCTGGCGATCGGCGGCAACGCCGACGAGGTGTCGGTCGACGCGCAGGTCCACGGGCTCCTCGACCTCGCCCCCGGCGAGTACAACGTCCTGGCGCACGCGCTCAACGAGGAGCTGGCCGAGCTCCCCGACGGTGGCCGGGCGGGCAGGGTCGCCCACCGGCAGGTGGCCGCCGGGGACCCCCGCGGGAGCGGGCGGTGACCTGCCGGCCCCGGGGCGGGATCCGACCGGGTCCCGCGAACGCCTGACCGCACCGGGTGGTGGGCGCGGCGCTACCGTTTCTGCACGCCTCGCCGGTGCCCCGGCTGGAGCCGACCCGGGCGGGAGGAGGACCGTGGCCATGACGCGACGAGACCTGGTGGTGGTCGGTGCGTCGGCCGGGGGGGTCGAGGCGCTGCGGCAGATGCTGCGCGGGATCCCGCTGGACTTCCCGGCCGCCGTCCTGGTGGTGCTGCACATGCCGAGCAGCGCCCGCAGCGCGCTCCCGGCGATCCTGGACCGGGTCTGCGACCTCCCGGTGCGCCCCGCGGTCGACGGCGAGCGACTGGAGCCCGGCACGGTGCTGGTGGCGGTGCCCGACCGGCACCTGATCGTCAGCGACGGGCACGTCCTGCTCTCGCGGGGGCCGCGGGAGAACGGCCACCGACCGGCCGTCGACGTCCTCTTCCGCTCGGCGGCCCGTGCGGCCGGCCGGCGGGTGATCGCGGTGGTGCTCTCCGGTGCCCTGGACGACGGGACGGCGGGCATGATCGCCGTGCGGGCGCGCGGCGGTGTCGGCATGGCGCAGGAGACCGACGACGCGCTGTACGACAGCATGCCGCGGCACGCCGTCGAGCTGGGCGGTGCCGAGCACGTCGTCCCCGCGGAGAAGCTGGGGGCTGCGCTCGCCGAACTCCTCGCCGAGGACATCGAGGACGTCGCCGAGCCCGCGCCCAGCGACCTGATGGACACGGAGACGGCGATGGCCAACCTGGACCGTGACGCGATGGACGCCGACGACCGCCCGGGCATGCCGTCGGGCTTCGGCTGCCCCACCTGCCATGGGGCGCTGTTCTCGATCAGCGAGGGCGGGATGGAGCGGTTCCGCTGCCGGGTCGGCCACGCGTGGTCCCCCGAGGCGCTCGCGGCCGAGCAGGCGCAGGCGCTGGAGAGCGCGTTGTGGATGGCGCTGCGCGGCCTGGAGGAGCGGGCCACCCTCAGCCTGCGGATGGGGGAGCGGGCGGAGCAGCGCGGGCACCGCATCAGTGCCAGCGCCTTCCGTCAGCGGCACGACGAGGCGCTGGAGGCGGCCGCGCTGCTGCGCAGACTCCTCCAGCAGGGCGAGCTCAACGGGGAGGGGCTCCCCGACGACACGGTGGGTGCCTGACCAGTGCGCGCGCAGGACGCCGACGCCCCCGAGGACGAGCGGGCCACGCCGGACCGCGAGGAGCCCGGTGCCGTGCTCGCGGACGAGGACGTCCTCGAGGACCCGGCCGGTGCGGACGCCGAGGACCCGGGCGATGCCGACGGCGAGGACCCGGCGGTCGCCGACGGTCCGGACCCGGCCTTCGAGTCCCTCCTGGTGTTCCTCCGGGAGCGACGCGCGTTCGACTTCACCGGGTACAAGCGCCCCAGCGTGATGCGGCGGGTTCGCCGCCGGATGGCGGAGGTGGGGATCGAGTCCACGGCGGAGTACCAGGACTTCCTGGAGGTCCACCCCGAGGAGTTCACCCCGCTGTTCAACACCGTGCTCATCAACGTGACGAGCTTCTTCCGGGACCGGTCGTCGTGGGAGCACCTGCGGGACCGGCGGCTGCCCCAGGTCATCGCCGCGGCCGGGCCGACGATCCGGGTGTGGAGTGCCGGCTCGGCCTCGGGTCAGGAGGCCTACAGCCTGGCCATCCTGCTCGCCGAGGCGCTGGGCGCCGAGCAGTTCCGGCAGCGGGTGAAGATCTACGCCACCGACGTCGACGAGGAGGCGCTCGCCCAGGCCCGCCAGGCGGTGTTCACCGAGCGGGAGATGGCCGGTCTGACCTCGTCGCAGGTCGAGGAGTACTTCCAGCCCGAGGGCTCCCGGTTCGCGTTCCGCAAGGACCTCCGGCGGTCGGTGATCTTCGGCCGCAACGACCTGGTGCAGGACGCCCCGATCTCGCACGTCGACCTGCTGCTGTGCCGCAACACCCTCATGTACTTCAACGCCGAGACCCAGAGCCGGATCCTGGGCCGGCTGCACTTCGCGCTCAACCCCGAGGGGCTGCTGTTCCTGGGCAAGGCGGAGATGCTGCTGTCGCACACGCAGCTGTTCGCCCCGGTGGACCTGAGCCGGCGGTTCTTCCGCAAGCGGGACGGACAGCCGGCCGTCGATCGCCGGCCCGTCGCCGCGGCGGTCCGCGAGGGCCTCGGCGTCGGCGAGGGACAGCTCTCGAGGCTCCGGCGCGAGGCGATGCTCGCGGCGCCGACGGCGCAGCTGGCCCTCGACGCCGACGGGCGGCTGGCGATGGTCAACCGCCAGGCCGAGCGGGTCCTGGGCGTCGACGGCCGCGACGTCGGGCGGCCCATCCAGGACCTGGAGATCTCCTACCGGCCGGTGGAGCTCCGCACCGCGCTCACCGAGGCCCGCGCCAACCGGTCGGTGGTGCAGGTCCGGGCTGTCGAGCGCCGGCGCCCCGGCCAGGAGCCCGACGTGTTCGACGTCCAGGTCGTCCCGCTGTATCGCGAGGACGGCGGGTTCCTCGGGAGCACCGTCACCTTCGAGGACGTGACCCAGTACAGCCAGCTGCGCCAGGAACTGGAGTACGCCAACCGGCAGCTGGAGACCGCCTACGAGGAGCTCCAGTCCGCCAACGAGGAACTGGAGACGACCAACGAGGAGCTCCAGTCGACCGTCGAGGAGCTGGAGACGACGAACGAGGAGCTCCAGTCCACGAACGAGGAGCTGGAGACGATGAACGAGGAGCTCCAGTCGATGAACGACGAGCTCCACTCCACGAACGAGGAGCTGCGCACCACCACCGACGAGGTCGGCGCGCTCAACCGCTTCATGGCGGGAGTGCTCAGCAGCTTCCGCGCCGGTGTCGTCGTCGTCGACCCGGAGCTGCGCGTCCTCGCGTGGAACGACGCCGCGGAGGACCTCTGGGGGATCCGGGAGGACGAGGCCCGCGGGCAGCACCTGCTCGCCCTCGACATCGGCCTCCCCGTCGGAGAGCTGCAGCCGCTGCTGCGGCGGCAGGTCCTCGACGCCGGCGAGCCGCACGAGACCGTCGAGCTGCAGGCGGTGAACCGGCGCGGGCGTCGGGTGCACGTCCGGGTCACGGTCAGTGCCTTCCAGCACGCGCCGGGCCAGAGTGGCGGCGCGGTGGTGCTCATGGACCCGACCGACGGCTGACCACCCCTGGCCGGCGTCCTCGTGGACGCAGGTCAGGGACCCGCGCTCAGGACGTCGTCGACGTGCCCCTCCACCACGAGCGTGGCCAGGTCACGGACCTTGACGTTGAGCTGGGAGCTGAGGCTCACCAGCCGGGCGAAGGCATCGTCGGCGTCGACGCCCAGCCGGGCCATGATCATCCCCTTCGCCTGGTCGATGACCGCGCGCGAGGTGAGGGCCCGCTCGAGGTTCTTCGCCAGCTGCTGGATCGCCTCGCGCTCGGCGACGTTCTGCAGCACCCCCGCGACCGCGGCGGCCACCAGCTCGGCGATCCGCCGGCCCGCGCTGCCGAAGGCGGCCGTCTGCCCGGAGTAGACGTTGACGGCACCGGTCGTCGTGCCGTCCTCGTGCAGCGGCACGGCGAGGACGCTGCGCACGGCGCCGGCCGCGGCGAGCGGAGCCAGCGCGGGCCAGCGCGGATCGGCGGTCACGTCGTGGGTGACCACGACGGCTCCCGTCCGGAAGGCCGTCCAGCACGGCCCCTCCGCGGCCCGCGCCTGCCGGCCGTCGAACGCCTGCGCCTCGGTCGAGTCGCTGCCCAGGCGCTGGGGCTCCTGCGGAGTGCCCACCGTGATGCTGACCCAGTCCGCGGCGGGGACCGCCTCCCGGATGAGCGCGGCCATCCGGCTGAGCAGCCGCTGCCGGTTCGCCTCGCCGACGGGCAGTGCCGACAGCTCGGCCAGCGACGCCGCCAGCCCGATGACCTGCGACGCCGGGATCGGCACCTCCGACCCACTCGCGTCGGCGGCCGGCTCCCGGCCCGCGTCGGCGGCATCGGCGGCCCGGTCGGTGCCCTGGTCGCCGGTTCCCGCGACCACGGGCACCAGGACCCACTGGATGCGTGCGACCGAGGCGCGGTGGTCCGCGGTCTCGGTGAAGCCGAAGAGCTCACACCGGCCGGGCGCGAGGCGACGAGGGTGCACGGTGACGGTGAGGCGCTCCTCGATCTCTGCTCCGGAGCCCAGTGCCCGCAGCGCCGACCGGAACTGCCGCACGTCGGCCGGGTCCAGGTAGACGCTCAGCGGCTTGCCGCGCAGCCGCTGCAGCGCGGCCCCGAGGTGGGTGGCCAGCGCCGGGTTCGCCTCGGTCACGGTGCCGTTGCCGTCGGTGACGCAGAGCCCGATGGGCAGGAGGGCGGACATCTGACCCCGCCAGCGGCGCTCGGCGTCGTGCTGCACGAGCAGGTGGGTGATCTGCTCCTGCTGGACCCGGAGCTCCTCCTCGGCGACGCGCAGCTCCTCGTGGGCCACCTGCACGGCGGCGAGCTCGGCCAGGACCTGCTCCGCCGTCGCCTCTCCCGCGGGCAGCGCGCGCAGCAGGCCCGACACCGGTTCCGTGTCCGGCTCGAGGTGCGCGCCGGACGACGCGGAGTCGGCGCTCACGACATCCTGCCGGTCGTCGGCGACCCGTCACCGTCCGTCCACCCGGCGCGGGCGCGGTCCTGGGCGGCCTCGTCGAGGTCGGCCCAGGCGTCGCGCCGGTGCGCCGCCGCCAAGCGCTCGTGCTCGGCGGCGTCGCCGATCCCGCGGCGGGCGGCCTCCTCGTGCACCTGTGCTGCGCGCTCGTGGCTGCGGGCGGCCCGCTCGTGCCCGGCCAGGGCCCGGCGCAGGGACTCCTCCGCCCGTCGCCGAGCCTCCTCCGCGTGTTCCTGGGCCAGCCGGACGTCGGTGCCGTCCGAGCGCCGGTCGGTGGCCAGGCGCGTCAACCGGTCGGCGATCTCCCGCGTGCGGGTGCCCGCGGACTCGGCCCGCTCGGCCGCCTGCGTCCCGGCGTCCTGAGGATCCATGGCCACACCTTCCCGCCGGGGTCTCGTCCCAAGCTCAGCACGTCGGCCCGCCCGACGCCATGCCTGCAGCGCGGTCGTCCGCCCGCCCGGCGGCGGGCTCCGGGGCCGGTGCCGGCGGCCGGCCGGTCCCGCTCGACCGGTCACGGCAGTGCCGCCACCGGTCGCGGCGCGGAGGGGGTCGGGGTCGCGGCCCTGACGGGTGCCATGTCGTCGTAGAGGAGGGCCATCCGGTCGATGAACCAGTTCTTGCCGGCCGACTGCACGGCCAGTCCGAACAGCACCATCCAGCCGTTCTCCACGACGAGGCCCCGTGCGACGAACGGCACGCCCAGGGCACTGATGGCGCTGAGCACGTTCGGCGCGACCCGGTGCCGCGGGGGGATGGGGACCTCCGCCCGCTCCGCCCAGTGGATCTCACCCAGCACGCCCCGCGACGCCCAGTGGTCCAGCGAGCGCGGCGGGGGGAACGCCCGGGGGTTGACCACGGTCCACGCGAGGACCAGGCCCACGGGGGCGAGTGCGCGCCACCCGACCCACCGGCGGCTCCAGATCGCCGCGACCAGCAGCGGCGGGATGGGGATGCGCGTGTAGACGCTCCACGGGTTGGCGTGGCGCTGCCAGGCGTCCCCCTCGAGCCCGAACGCCTTGGCCATCCTGCTGTCCACGGACATGTCCACGTCCCCTCTGCGTGCGCGCCGTCGAGGATGTGGACCCCAGGGTTCTCGCAGGAGGCCTGCCGGCACAATCCCCGGTCGCGGGTCCCCCCGGCCCGGCGCGGAGCGCGCGACCCGACGGCGACCGGTCACCCGGTCGGCACGCCGTCGAGGGCCGCGGTGATCGCCGCCTCGACGTGCAGTGCCGTGGTCGGGAACACCGGGACGGGACTGTCCGCCGCACCGACGAGGAGCTCGATCTCGGTGCAGCCGAGGACCACGCCCTGCGCTCCCGCGGCGACGAGCCGCTCGATGACCTGCCGGTACACCGCGCGCGACTCGTCGCGCACGACGCCGAGGCACAGCTCGTCGTAGACGACCCGGTGGACCTCGGCCCGGTCCGCCGCCTCGGGCACCAGCACCCGGAGGCCGTGCCCGGCCAGCCGGTCCCGGTAGAACGCCTGCTCCATCGTGAACGCGGTGCCCAGCAGCCCGACCGTGGACAGCCCCGCGGCGCGCACCGCGGCGGCGGTCGCGTCGGCCAGGTGCAGCAGCGGGATGTCCACCGCGGCCTGCACCTGGTCGGCGACGCGGTGCATGGTGTTGGTGCAGAGCACCAGGAGCTCGGCGCCGGCCGCCTCCAGCCGGGCCGCCTCCCCGGCCAGGAGCTCGCCGGCGCGCTGCCACTCGCCGGCGACCTGCAGGCGCTCGATCTCGGCGAAGTCCACGGACGTGAGGACCAGCCGCGCGGAGTGCAGGCCGCCGAGCCGGGCGCGGACCAGTTCGTTGGCGAGCCGGTAGTACTGCGCGGTGGACTCCCAGCTCATCCCGCCGAGCATGCCGACCACCCGCTGCCGGGGAGTCGGGCGCGGCGCCACGGGTGGCTGCGACATGACGGGAACTCCCTCCACGGGCGGGCGGGCCCGGTCGGCCCCCGGGGGCCATCGTCGCCGACACCGGGCGGGCCGTGCTCAGCGGTCGCCGCGCCGGAGCCGCCGTACACCGGCGACACCCCGACGCCGGGGTACCGCGGTCCCGCGTGACCGGGTCCGGCCCGATCCCGCGGCCGGAGCGGGTGGTGACGGCAGGCGGCGGGTACTCCGCACGGACGTCGTCGTGGAGGGGGCAGCCGCTCGCATCGTCACGACCGCTGCACACAGCGTCCGGCCCAGGGGCCACGGTGGGGAAAGTCACACGAGGCCCTTGTCCGGTCGGAGGGGGTCTGGTTCCCTCTTGCGCAGCGGGTCTCGCACTGCGCAACAGACTGGGAGAGGGACATGGACCAACCAGGCCGCGAGCACGCCTCGTCCTCGGGCTCGCCGGGGAACGAGACCAGAGATGCGGGAGCCGAGCGGGCGCCTGCTCCGGGCGCCGCCCCGGAGGCGCAGGAGAGGTACCGAGTCCACGACGCGGGTGCGCTCGGAACGGGGACCCACCCCGCCATCGCCGAGCCGCCGCCCTGCGTCGCCGACCGGCACTGGAAGGTGGACCGGGTCCTCTTCGCCGTCGCCGCCGCCATGGCGCTGGGGTTCGTCGTCTGGGGCTTCGCCAGCCCCACCGGCCTGGGCTCGGCGAGCGGGTCGATCCTCGGCTGGATCACCGGGAACCTCGGCTGGCTCTTCGTCCTGCTCGCCTCGGCGTTCGTCGTGTACGTCATCTGGCTGGCCGCCAGCAAGTACGGGCGGATCCCGCTGGGGCGCGACGACGAGCAGCCCGAGTTCCGCACGATCTCGTGGATCGCGATGATGTTCAGCGCCGGCATGGGCATCGGGCTCATGTTCTTCGGCGTCGCCGAGCCGCTGTCGCACTACGTCTCCCCGCCGCCGCTCACCAACGAGGCCGAGACGTCCGAGGCCATCCAGACGGCGATGGCCACCACGCTGTTCCACTGGACCCTGCACCCGTGGGCGATGTACGCCGTCGTCGGTCTGGCGATCGCCTACGGCACCTTCCGCCGGGGCCGTCGCCAGCTGATCAGCTCCGCCTTCGTCCCGTTGCTCGGCGAGCGTCGGGCCGCCGGTCCGGCCGGCCGGGTCATCGACGTCCTGGCCATCTTCGCGACGCTGTTCGGGTCCGCGGCCTCGCTGGGTCTGGGTGCCCTGCAGATCGGCAGCGGGGTGCAGATCCTCGGGTGGGCCGGCGACGTCGGGAACGGCGTCCTGGTCGGCATCATCGCGGTGCTCACCGCGGCGTTCGTGGTCTCCGCCGTCTCGGGCATCGCGCGCGGCATCCAGTGGCTGTCCAACACCAACATGGTCCTGGCCATCATCCTCGCCCTGTTCGTCTTCGTGGCGGGCCCGACGATCTTCATCCTCAACCTCATCCCCGACGCGGTCGGCAGCTACTTCTCCGACCTCGGCGAGATGGCCGCGCGCACGGAGGCCACCGGAGGCGACCCCATGGCTGCCTGGTTGCGCGGCTGGACGGTCTTCTACTGGGCCTGGTGGATCAGCTGGACGCCGTTCGTCGGGCTGTTCATCGCGCGCATCAGCCGCGGCCGCACCATCCGCCAGTTCGTCACGGGCGTGCTCCTGGTGCCCAGCCTGGTGAGCCTGCTGTGGTTCGCCGTGTTCGGCGGGGCGGGGATCGCCGCCCAGCGCGACGGCCTCGACGTCGCCGGCCAGGGCACCACCGAGGGGCAGCTGTTCGCCGTCCTGGGGGAGTACCCCCTCGCCACCGCGGCGACCGTGCTCGTGATGCTCCTCGTGGGGATCTTCTTCGTGTCCGGTGCGGACGCGGCCTCCATCGTCATGGGGTCCCTGTCGCAGCGCGGCACCCTGGAACCGAGCCGCTCGGTCGTCGTCTTCTGGGGCGTCGTCATGGGCTCGGTCGCAGCGATCATGCTGCTCCTGGGCGAGGACGGTGCGGCCCTGACCGGGCTGCAGAACCTGACCATCATCGCGGCGCTGCCGTTCGCCCTCGTGATGGCGGCGATGGCCGTGAGCCTGGTCAAGGACCTCCGCCGCGACCCGATCGTCCTGCGCGGCACCTACGCCACGCTGGCGATCGAGCAGGCCGTCGTCGAGGGCATCAGCCGGCACGGCGACGACTTCGTCCTGGTGGTCGAGAAGACCCCGGTCGCCCCGGCGGCGCAGCCGCCGGCGGCTCCGGAGACGAACGGCCAGCGGGGGGTCAGCCCGGGCGGCAACTTCGTGTCCCCGGACGCGGACGCGCCCTTCGCCCCGCCGAGTCAGTCCCGGGCCGAGGCGATCGGCCGGCCGGCGGACCCGCGCGAGTAGCGCCCCCCGGCGGGGCCGGGCTCAGCCGGGGCGGCGGGCCGGACCGAGGGAGTCCGCCAGCCAGTCCGCCGCCGTCTGCCGGGCGCGGTGCAGCGGGTCGCCGGTGTCCAGGTCCGGGACGACCGCCTGGCGCGCGAGGCGGGCGAGTGCCCCGTCGTAGAGGGCCAGCAGGCCGTCGGCGATCCCGGTGGGGTCGTCGGCGCCCGCGGCCTCGGCCAGCCGGCGGAGGCGCTCGGTCAGCAGCCGGGAGTCGGCGGCCAACCACTGGCTGCCGGGGTGGCCCGGCGGCAGCTCGGTGGCCGCGGCGAGGAACGCGCACCCGCGGCGGTTGCCCGCGGTCTCGCGGTACCGCTCGACCGCGTCGAAGACCGACAGCAGCCGGGCGACCGGGTCGGTCCGCTCGGCGAGGACCTCGTCCCAGGTCTGCTGCCAGCTCCGGAGCCGGTCCTCGAGGTAGGCCGCCACCAGCCCGTCCTTGCCGGCGAAGTGGGCGTACAGGGTCGCCGGGGCCACCCGGGCGCGGGCCAGGACGGCGTCCACCCCGGTCGCCGCGATCCCGGACTCGTAGAACAGCTCGCCGGCGGCCTCGAGCAGCCGCTCCCGGGCCGGTCGACTCGCGCGGTCGGTGGTCACGGTCCTAGCATAACGATCGTTATGCTGAAACGATCGTTACGGTCGGCCCGCCGGGCCGCGGTGCCGTCGCCCCCGCTCGTGGTCAGCGGGCTGCTGGTCATCGCCGTGACCTACGGCCTCACCAGGTACGGGTTCGGGCTGTACCTGCCGCAGTTCCGATCGGACCTGGAGCTGACCTCCGGGGTCGCGGGCGCCATCGCCGCGGGCAGCTACCTCGCGTACTGCGGGGCCGCGGTCGGGGGCCTGCGGCTGGTCGGCCGGGGTCGGGCCCGCCGAGCCCTGTGGTGGGCGGGGGGCAGTGCCGCCGCGGGCTCGCTGGTGGTCGCGTCCGCGGAGGCGGCACCGGTCCTCGCGGTCGGCGTTCTCCTCGCCGGCAGCGGAGCCGGCGCCGCTACTCCGGCCCTGGTGGCCGCCGTGGCCGGCACGGTCGCGCCGCCCGCCGAGCACCGGTCCCAGGCGGTGGTGAACAGCGGCACGGGAGCCGGAGTGGTCGCCGGCGGCCTGGTGGTGCTCGCCTGGCCGGCGGAGTGGCGGTGGGCGTGGCTCGGCTTCGCCGGCGGGGCGCTGCTCGTGACCTGGTGGGCCGACCGATCCGCCTGCTGGCACCCACCGCCGGCCGACCCCGGGGAGCCGCGCTCGGCGCTGCGGCCCCGGGACCTCGTCCGCCCGCTGTCCGCCGCCCTGCTCGCCGGTGCCGGCGGAGCGGCGGTGTGGACGTTCGGGTCGGACCTGATGACCGGGAGCGGGCTGTCTCCGCAGGTCACCGGGCTGCTGTGGTGCCTCCTGGGCGGTGCCGCCCTCCTCGGCGGCCTGAGCGGGAGCCTCGTGCGCCGGGCCGGCCTGCCCGCCGCCTGGCGGCTCTCGGTGGGGACCGCCGCCGCCGGCACGGTGCTGCTGGCCTGGCGGCCGGGAGCGGTCGCGGTCGCCGCGGCGGCCCTGGCGCTGTTCGGCTCCGGCTTCGTGGCCCTCAGCGGCGTGCTCATCGCCTGGGCCGGCCGGCTGGCGCCGGCGGCGGCCGCGCAGACGACGGCCCTCCTGTTCATCGCGCTCACCACCGGCCAGGCCGCCGGCGCCCTCGTCCTCGGTGTCCTGGCCGACGCCGTGGGAGCACCGGTCGCCCTCGTCGCCGCCGCGGGCCTGGTGTCGGCCGCCGGGATCGCCGCGCCGACCGGTCGTCGTCCGCACCACCGGCCTCGCCGGCCGGCGGCCGGCCCGGACCGGCCGGGGCTCAGGCCGCCGGCACGGCCGAGCGGAGCTGGCGGCGCCAGCGGGTGAACAGGCGGGGCTGGTTCATCCCCAGCACGGCCACGGGGTGCCCGTCGCGCTCGTAGACGACCAGGAAGCTGCGGTCGGCGCAACTGCCCTCCACCACGCGCGCCACGTCGCCCTCCTGGCGGGAACCGGCGAACTGGATGCGGGCGCCGTACTGGTCCGACCAGAAGTAGGGGACCGGGGCCGGTGCCGGCTCCCCGGCGCCGAGCAGGGTGGCGACCGCGGCGGCCGGCTGCTCCAGGGCGGAGGTCCAGTGCTCGACACGGACGTGCCGCTCGAGGGAGGCCGACCAGGCGGCCGCGCAGTCGCCGACGGCGACGACGCCCGGGATGCTGGTGGTGCCCCGCGCGTCGGTGAGGACGCCGTTGCCCAGGGCCACGCCCGAGGAGGCCAGCCACTCGGTGTTGGGAACCGCGCCGATCCCCACGAGCACCACGTCGGCGGGCAGGCGCGAACCGTCGGTCAGCTCGACCGCCTCGACCCGGCCGGTGCCGACCAACCCGGCGACGCCGGTGCCCGCCAGCAGGCGGGTGCCGTGATCGGCGTGCAGCCCGGCGCAGACCGCACCCATGTCGAGGCCCAGCGGGCCGGCGAGCGGAACGGGCTGGGTCTCCACGACGGTGACCTCCAGCCCGAGGGACCGCGCGGTGGAGGCGACCTCCGCGCCGATGAAGCCGGCGCCGATCACGACGAGGCGTTCGGCGGCGACGAGGTCCGCGCGGAGGGCGACCGCGTCGTCCAGGGAGCGCAGCACGTGCACACCCGCGAGCGCCGCGCTCCCCGGGAGGCGCCGGGCGCGGGCCCCCGTGGCGAGCACGACGCCGTCGGCCCGCACCTCGCTGCCGTCGTGCAGCGTCACCGAGCGGCGGAGGGGGTCCAGGCCGACCGCCGTCGTGCCGAGCCGCCACTCGAGGCCGAGGTCCGCGTCGTCGGGCGTGCCGAGGGCGATGTCGTCCAGCGACGCCGTGCCGGCCAGGAACTCCTTGGACAGGGGCGGGCGGTCGTAGGGGGCGTGCACCTCGTCGCCGATGACCACGATGCGGCCGTCGTAGGACTGCTCCCGCAGCGCGCGCGCAGCCGAGAGGCCGGCGAGCGAGGCGCCGACCACGGCGATCGTGGCGCTCACGGGGCGCCGTCCCCGGCGGTTCCCCGCTGCACGTAGACCATGCCGTCGGCCACGACGACCCGGTGGGTGCGGACCGGGACCTTGGCCGGCGGGCCGGACACCTTCCCGGTGCGCAGGTCGAAGCAGGAGGCGTGCAGGGGGCACTCGATGGCGCAGCCGTCCAGCCAGCCGTCGGCCAGGGAGGCGTCCTGGTGCGTGCACGTGTCGTCGATCGCGTAGAGGTCGCCGTCGACGTTGAAGACCGCGATGGGCTCATCGGCCTCGACGCGGATCGCCTCGCCGGGCGGCAGCGCGGACGTGGGGCAGACCGGGATCATCGAACGCTCCAGGCTGGTGGTTGTTGCTCACTTCGCAACTCACTGCTGATGGCGCAACAGCATCGTCGCCTAGCACAGCGTCGTCAAGACGCCGGACGGGACCCAGCGCGCCGAGACCTACGCTGAGGCCATGAGTGGGCCGCAGAGTGGGAACGCCGAGCGTGGTCAGGTCGCCGCGGTGCAGTCCGTGGACCGCGCGCTGAGCGTCCTCGAGATCCTCGCGGCGCACGGGGAGGCCGGCGTCACCGAGGTGGCGGCCGAGCTCGGGGTGCACAAGTCCACCGCCTTCCGGCTGGTCGCGGTGCTGGAGAGCCGGGGCTTCGTCGAGCAGCTGGCCGATCGGGGCAAGTACCGGCTGGGCTTCGGGGTCGTCCGCCTGGCCGGCGCGGCGGCCGCCCAGCTGGACATCGCCCACGAGGGACGGCGGATCTGCGAGGGGCTGGCCGCCGACCTCGAGGAGACCGTCAACATCGCCATCCTGGACAGCGACCGGGCGGTCAACGTCAGCCAGGTCCGCGGGCCCGCGGCGCTCAGCACGCACAACTGGGTGGGGCAGGGGACGCCCCTGCACGCCACCTCCAGCGGCAAGGTGCTCCTGGCCCACGCCGCCGAGGCCGTCCGCAAGGGCGTGCTCTCCCGCGAGATGCCGCGCTTCACCCCGTTCACGATCACCGATCCCGAGGCGCTGCGCCGGGACCTCGACCGGATCGTCGAGCAGGGGTGGGGGTCGACGGTCCAGGAGTACGAGGTCGGGCTCAGTGCCGTCGCCGCACCCGTGCGGGGTGCCGATGGCGACGTCATCGCGGCCCTCAGCGTCTCGGGGCCGTCGTTCCGCATGGACGCGCAGGACTTCCCACGGGTCGCCAAGCGGGTGGTGTCGGGTGCCGACGAGCTGAGCAGGAGGCTCGGCTTCTTCGGTCGGTAGCACACCCGCCGTCCCGTCCGGAGCGGGGTCCGGACGGGCGGATTGACTGTTGCGTCCTGCGCGACGCGCTGTGTAATGTGCAACGCACCGGTCGTCGTGAGCTCGCTGTTGGACGGCGACCGTGGCCTGTCGCAGACCTGAGCCGTCCGACGTCCGGCGTCGCTCCGATCGCCGAGGGAACCCCGAGGTGCGTATGACCACCACCGACCAGCCCGCGAGCCTCATCTCCACGTTGCCGGGCCACTACTACACGGACCCCGCTGTGTTCGCGCTGGAGCAGTCCCACGTCTTCGAGGACATGTGGTTCTGCGCCGTCCGGTCCAGCGACCTGCCCACCCCCGGCTCCTTCCGGAAGGTCCAGGTGGGCAGCGAGAGCGTTCTCGTGGTGCGCAGCCGGGACGGGCGGCTGCGCGCCTTCCTCAACGTCTGCCGGCACCGCGGTGCGCAGATCTGCACGGAGGACTCGGGCGCGGTCAAGCGGGCCTTCCAGTGCCCGTACCACGCGTGGACCTACGACCTCGAGGGCAAGCTGATCGCGGCCCCCAACCTGACGAAGATGCCCGACATCGACCGGGTCGAGTACGGCCTGGTCCCGGTCGCGCTGCGGGAGTGGCTGGGGTACGCGTGGGTGTGCCTGGCGACGGAGCCCCCGTCGTTCGAGGACGACGTCGTGGGCGCCGTCGTCGAGCGGCTGGGGAGCGTGCAGGCGATCGAGCACTACGACATCGACTCGCTGGTCGTGGGGCGCCGCGTCACCTACGACGTCCGGGCGAACTGGAAGCTCATCATCGAGAACTTCATGGAGTGCTACCACTGCGCGACGATCCACCCGGAGCTCACCGAGGTGCTCCCGGAGTTCGCCGACGGCTACGCCGCGCAGTTCTTCGTCGGGCACGGCGCCGAGTTCGGGGACGACGTCGCGGGCTTCACCGTCGACGGCGGCGAGGGCTTCGACCGGCTGCCGGGCGTCGACGAGGACCAGGACCGGCGCTACTACGCGGTCACGGTCAAGCCGACGGTCTTCGTCAACCTGGTGCCGGACCACGTGATCTTCCACCGGATGTTCCCGGTCTCGGCCGACCGGACGATCGTGGAGTGCGACTGGCTGTACACGCACGACGTGATCGAGTCGGGCCGGGACGTGACGCGGTCGGTGGAGCTGTTCCACCGGGTGAACGAGCAGGACTTCGCCGCCTGCGAGCGCACCCAGCCGGCCATGTCCTCCCGGGCCTACGCCCGCGGCGGCGTCCTCGTCCCCTCCGAGCACCACATCGGCGCCTTCCACGAGTGGCTGACGCAGCGCCTGTCGCGCTGAGTCCACGGCGCCGGTGGGGGGCGTCCTCCGAGCCGCCCGACCGCCCGGGCCCTCGACCCGAGGGGGCGGTCGCCCCAGGGTGTTACACAACTGATACACCAGTCTTTACCTTTCGACAGGAGGACGCCGGCATGGTCGTCCAGGTTGCAGGAGCTCCGCCGGTCCCGGCCGGTCCGGGGGACGTGCTCGACCGGCCGCTGGCGGACGCCGACCCGGAGGTCTTCGCGGCGATCACCGCCGAGCTGACCCGGCAGCAGACCACGCTGGAGATGATCGCCAGCGAGAACTCGGCGCCGGTCGCGGTCATGGCGGCCCAGGGCTCGGTCCTGACCAACAAGTACGCCGAGGGCTACCCGGGCCGGCGCTACTACGGCGGCTGCGAGCACGTCGACGTCATCGAGCAACTGGCGATCGACCGGCTGAGGGCGTTGTTCGGCGCCGAGTACGCCAACGTCCAGCCGCACTCGGGCGCGCAGGCCAACGCCGCGGCGATGGCCGCCCTGCTGGAGCCCGGCGACACCTTCCTCGGGCTCGACCTGGCCCACGGCGGTCACCTGACGCACGGCATGCGACTCAACTCCTCCGGCAGGCTCTACGACGCCGCCGCCTACCACGTGCGCCGCGAGGACCACCGGGTCGACATGGCCGAGGTGGCGCAGCTGGCGGAGGAGCGGCGGCCCACGCTCATCGTGGCCGGCTGGTCGGCCTACCCCCGCCACCTGGACTTCGCCGAGTTCCGCCGGATCGCCGACGAGGTCGGGGCGTACCTCATGGTGGACATGGCCCACTTCGCCGGGCTGGTCGCCGCCGGCCTGCACCCCTCGCCGGTGCCGTACGCGCACGTGGTCACCTCGACCACGCACAAGACCCTGGGCGGCCCGCGCGGCGGGCTCATCCTGGCCACGGCCGAGCTGGGCAAGAAGCTCAACTCGTCGGTCTTCCCCGGCCAGCAGGGCGGGCCGCTCGAGCACGTGATCGCCGCCAAGGCGGTGGCGTTCAAGCTGGCCGGTGAACCGGCGTTCCGCGAGCGCCAGGAGCGCACCCTGGCCGGCGCCCGGATCCTGGCCGACCGGTTGCTGGCCGCCGACTCCCGCGAGGCGGGCGTCGACGTCGTGAGCGGTGGCACCGACGTGCACCTCGTCCTGGTGGACCTGCGGGCGTCGGCGCTCGACGGCCGGCAGGCGGAGGACCGGCTGCACTCCATCGGCATCACCGTCAACCGCAACGCCGTCCCCTTCGACCCCCGCCCGCCGATGGTCAGCTCCGGCGTGCGCATCGGCACCCCCGCACTGGCCGCCCGCGGCTTCGGCCTCGACGACTTCACCGAGGTCGCCGACGTCATCGCCGCCGCGCTCCGGCCGTCGACTGGCGACGAGCAGCTCGCCGGACTCCGCGCGCGGGTCACCCGGCTCGCCGACCGCCACCCGCTCTACCCCGACCTGACGGGAGCCGGCCGATGAGTCCCCGCACCCCCGGCGCCGACCTGCCGGACCACCCCGACTTCCTGTGGCGCGATCCGGAGCCGAAGCGCTCCTACGACGTCGTGATCGTCGGCGGGGGCGGGCACGGACTCGCCACCGCCCACTACCTCGCCCGGAACCACGGCATCACGAACGTGGCGGTGCTGGAGAAGGGGTGGCTGGCCGGCGGGAACATGGCCCGCAACACCACGATCATCCGGTCCAACTACCTGTGGGACGAGAGCTCGACCATCTACGAGCACGCGCTGAAGCTGTGGGAGGGGCTCGAGGAGGACCTCGGCTACCCGATCCTGTTCAGCCAACGCGGCGTGCTCAACCTCGCGCACACCCTGCAGGACGTCCGCGACAGCGTGCGGCGGGTCGAGGCCAACAAGCTCAACGGCGTCGACGCGGAGTGGGTGGAGCCGGACGAGGTCCGCAAGATCTGCCCGGTCGTCAACACCTCGGCCGACATCCGCTACCCGGTCCTGGGGGCGACGTACCAGCCGCGCGCCGGCATCGCCAAGCACGACTACGTGGCCTGGGGCTTCGCCCGCCGGGCGAACGAGGCCGGCATCGACCTCATCCAGGACTGCGAGGTCACCGGGTTCGCCACCGACGGCGACCGGGTCACCGCGGTGCAGACCACCCGCGGGACCATCGCCGCCGGCACGGTCGCCCTCTGCGCGGCCGGCCACACCTCGGTGCTCACCGATCTGCTCGGGATCCGCGTGCCGGTGCAGAGCCACCCGCTGCAGGCGCTGGTCTCCGAGCTCCTCGAGCCGGTGCACCCCACGGTGGTCATGTCCAACGCCGTGCACGTGTACGTCTCCCAGGCGCACAAGGGCGAGCTGGTCATGGGTGCCGGCGTCGACTCGTACAACGGCTACGGCCAGCGCGGCGCCTTCTCCATCGTCGAGCGGCAGATGGCCGCGGCCGTCGAGCTCTTCCCGGTGTTCGCGCGGGCGCACCTGCTGCGCACCTGGGGCGGCATCGTCGACGTCAGCCCCGACGCCTCGCCGATCGTGGGCCGGACCCCCTACGAGAACCTCTACCTCAACTGTGGCTGGGGCACCGGCGGGTTCAAGGCCACCCCCGGCATCGGGTGGGCGCTGGCGCACACCATCGCCCACGCCGAGCCCCACCCGTACGTGGCGCCGTTCACCCTCGACCGGTTCGTCACGGGCGCACTCGTCGACGAGCACGGCGCGGCCGCCGTCGCCCACTGAGCCAGGGAGATCCCGTGCAACTCATCGCGTGCCCGTGGTGCGGCCCCCGCGAGGAGGTCGAGTTCTCCTACGGAGGACAGGCCCACGTGCCCCACCCGGCCGATCCGGCCGCGCTCTCCGACGAGCAGTGGGCCCACTACGTCTTCTTCCGCGACAACCCCAAGGGCCGCTTCGCCGAGCGCTGGCACCACGCGGCCGGCTGCCGCCGCTGGTTCAACGCCGTCCGGGACACCGCCACCCACCGCTTCGAGAGCGTGTACCGCCTCGACGAGCCGAAGCCGGGAACCCCATGACGAGTCCGTTCCGCACTCCCGAGGGCGGCCGCATCGACCGCGCCACCACCGTCGAGTTCACCTTCGACGGGCAGGTCCTCGCCGGCCACCCCGGCGACACTCTGGCCTCCGCGCTGCTCGCCTCCGGCCGACACCAGGTCGCCACCAGCATCAAGCTCGGCCGGCCGCGGGGCATCGCCGCGGCCTGGGCCGAGGACCCCGGCGGCCTGGTCCAGATCGAGGAGCCCTTCCCGGAGCCGATGCTGCTGGCCAGCACCGTCGAGCTCGCCGACGGGCTGGTCGCCTCCGGCCTGCCGGGTCAGGGCCGCCTCGCCGACGTCCCGGACTCGGCCCGCTACGACGCCGTCCACCACCACGTCGACGTGCTCGTCGTCGGCGCCGGGCCCGCGGGGCTGGCCGCCGCGCTCAGCGCCGCGCGGTCCGGCGCCCGCGTCGCGCTGGTGGACGAGCAGTCCGAGGCCGGCGGCTCGCTGCTGGCGGGCACCGACCGGCTCGACGGCGTCCCCGCGGCGGACTGGGTGGCGCACGCGGTCGGGGAACTGTCCCGCCGGCCGGAGGTGCTGCACCTGCAGCGCACCACCGCCTTCGGCAGCTACGACGACGGCTTCGTCCTCGCCCTGGAGCGGCGCACCGACCACCTGGGCGCGGCGGCTCCCGAGCACGTCTCGCGCCAGCGGGTGTGGCGGATCCGGGCGCGGTCGATCGTCGTCGCGACCGGGGCGCACGAGCGGCCGGTGGTGTTCGCCGACAACGACCGGCCGGGCATCATGCTCGCCGGCGCCGCGCGGACCTTCCTGCACCGCTACGGCGTGCTGCCCGGCCGCGAGGCGGTGGTGTTCACCACCAACGACAGCGCCTACGACGCCGCCCTCGACCTGGCCCGCGCGGGGGTGCGGGTGCAGGCGGTGGTCGACGCCCGGCCGGAGGGCGCACCGCAGCGCCGCGAGGAGTGCGAGCGCGCCGGCATCCGCGTCCTGCCCGGGGCGGTCGTCGTCGGAACGGCCGGTGTCGAGCGGGTCACCGCCGCGCTCGTCGCGCCGTTCGCCGACGGCGAGGTCGGCGCCAGCAGCGCGGTCGCCTGCGACCTGCTCCTGGTCAGCGGCGGCTGGAACCCCGCGGTGCACCTGTTCAGCCAGTCCCGCGGCCGGCTCCGCTACGACGAGACCCGCGGCGCGTTCCTGCCCGGGGAGCAGCTCGACGGCCTCACCGTCGCCGGCTCGGCCGCCGGCATCCCCGACCTGGCCGGCTGCCTGGACGACGGCCGGCGCGTCGCCCGCGCCGCGCTGGCGGCCCTGGGGATCGAGCCGAGCGCGGACGACCGGCTGCCGGCCGCTCCCGAGCCCGCCGTCCCGGCTGCGCCGCTGGTGCTCTGGCGGGTGCCCGACACCACCGGCGCCGAGGGCCGCACGCAGTTCGTCGACCTGCAGCGCGACGCGACGGTCGCCGACATCGCCCGCGCGGTCGGCGCCGGCCTGCGCTCGCTCGAGCACGTCAAGCGCTACACGACCATCGGCACCGCGCACGACCAGGGCAAGACCTCCGGCGTCCTCGCCTCGGGGATCACCGCCGAGCTCCTCGGCGTCCCGGTGCAGGACACCGGCACCACCACGTTCCGCCCGCCGTACACCCCGGTCGCCTTCGCCGCGCTGGCCGGCCGCGACCGCGGCGCCCTGTTCGACCCCGAGCGGGTCACCGCCCTGCACGAGTGGCACGTCGCGGCGGGGGCGGTGTTCGAGGACGTCGGCCAGTGGAAGCGTCCCCGCTTCTACCCGCAGCCCGGCGAGGACATGGCGGCCGCGGTCCTGCGGGAGTGCGCCGCGGCCCGGACGGGGGTCGGGATCCTCGACGGCTCCACCCTCGGCAAGATCGACGTCCAGGGCGCGGACGCCGCCGTCCTCCTGGACCGGCTCTACACGAACCTGATGAGCAGCCTCGGCGTGGGCTCGGTCCGCTACGGCGTCCTGTGCGGCGTCGACGGCATGGTCATCGACGACGGCACGGTGCTGCGGCTGGCCGAGGACCGCTTCCTCGTCCTCACCACCACCGGTGGAGCGGCGAAGGTCCTCGACTGGATGGAGGAGTGGGTCCAGACCGAGTGGCCCGGGCTGCGGGTGCACTGCACGTCGGTCACCGAGCAGTGGGCCACCTTCCCGGTCGTCGGCCCGCGGTCCCGGGACGTCGTCGGCGCCGTCTTCCCCGAGGTGGACGTGTCTCCCGAGGCGTTCCCGTTCATGACCTGGCGGGACACCACCCTCGAGGGGGTGCCGGTCCGGCTGGCCCGGATCAGCTTCTCCGGCGAGCTCGCCTTCGAGGTCTCCGTCAACCCGTGGTACGCCGTCGCGGTGTGGCAGCGGCTGCTCGAGGCCGGGCGCCCGCACGGCATCACGCCCTACGGCACGGAGACCATGCACGTCCTCCGCGCCGAGAAGGGTTACCCGATCATCGGGCAGGACACCGACGGCACCGTCACCCCGCACGACCTGGGCATGGCGTGGGCCGTCTCGAAGAAGAAGCCGGACTTCGTCGGCAAGCGCTCCTTCGCCCGGCCGGCCAACCAGGACCCGCTGCGCAAGCAGCTGGTCGGGCTCCTGCCGGTGGACCGGCAGACCGTGCTGCCGGAGGGCTCGCAGATCGTCGAGTTCCGTCCCGACGGCCAGCTGCCGCCCCCACCGGTGCCCATGCTCGGGCACGTCACCTCCAGCTACCGCAGCGCCGAGCTCGGACGCCCGTTCGCCCTCGCCCTGGTCAAGGGCGGCCGCGCCCGCGTCGGCGACACCGTCCACGTCCCCGTCCACGGCAGCCTCGTCCCGGTCGAGGTCACCGGGCCGGTGCTGGTCGATCCCGAAGGAGCCCGCCGCGATGGCTGAGCTGCTGCGCACGCACCCCCTGGAGGCGTGGAGCGCTCCCTTCGAGCGCCTCCCCGACACCGTGGGCATCGCCGTCGAGCCGTTCGTCGCGATGGTCGACGTCCGGCTCGGCACCGTCGGGGCCGCGGCGTCGGCGGCGCTGGGCGTGGACCTGCCGACGGCGCCCAACACCTGGGTGCGGGCCGGTCCGGGCCGGGCCGTCTGGCTGGGGCCGGACGAGTGGCTGCTCACCAGCACCACGGAGGCCCCGCAGGACCTCGAGGCCCGGATCCGCGCCGCGGTCCGGCCCCTGGGCGGGTCCGCGACCGACGTCTCCGCCCAGCGGATCGGCCTGCGGCTGACCGGGGCGAGGGTGCGCGACGTCCTGGCCCGGGGCTGCTCGATCGACCTGCACCCTCGGGTGTTCGGGCGGGGGAGCTGCGCGCAGACCACGCTCGGGCAGGCCGGCGTCGTCCTGCTGGCGCTGTCCGACGCCGGCGACGACGTCGTCGTCTTCGTCCGGTCCTCCTTCGCCGGCTACCTCGCCGACTGGCTGCTGGACGCGGCCCTCGAGTACACCACCACCCCCATCCGCTGATGAAGGACCGGCAGTCAGGAGCAGGACACATGTCCACCACCCCTCGTGTGGTCGTCATCGGAGCGGGGATCGTCGGGGCCAACCTGGCCGACGAGCTGACCGCCCGCGGCTGGGACCGCGTCACCGTGGTCGACCAGGGCCCCCTCCCGCTGACCGGAGGCTCCACGTCGCACGCGCCGGGCCTGGTCTTCCAGACCAACGCCTCGAAGACGATGACGGCGTTCGCCAGCTACACGGTGGAGAAGCTGAAGGCCATCGACGTGGACGGCGCCTGGTGCTTCAACCAGGTCGGTGGCCTGGAGGTGGCCACCACGCCGGAGCGGCTCGCCGACCTGCACCGCAAGCAGGGCTGGGCCACCTCCTGGGGCGTCGAGGCGCAGGTCGTGGACGTGGACGAGTGCGTCCGGCTGCACCCGCTGGTCGACCGCGACCGCATCCTCGGGGGCCTGCACATCCCCAGCGACGGCCTGGCGAAGGCGTCGCGGGCGGTCGTCGCCCTGGCCCGCCGCGCCGAGGCGCGGGGTGCCCGCTTCCAGGGCTCGACCCGGGTGACCGGCGTCGAGCAGTCCGGTGGCCGGGTGACCGGCGTCCGCACCCCGGACGGCGTTCTCCCCGCCGACGTCGTCGTCTCCTGCGCCGGCTTCTGGGGGCAGGAGCTCGGCGAGATGGTCGGGATGGACGTCCCGCTGCTGCCGCTGGCCCACCAGTTCGTCCGGACCGGCCAGGTGCCCGACCTGGTCGGGCGCAACGACGAGCTCACCGAGGCGAGCCTGCCGATCCTGCGCCACCAGGACCAGGACCTCTACTACCGGGAGTACGGCGACTGCCTGGGCATCGGGTCCTACGCGCACCGGCCGATGCCGGTCGACCTGCGCGAGCTGCCGCAGGGGGACGGCGTCCGGGAGTCCGCCATGCCCTCGATGCTGCCCTTCACCGAGGAGGACTTCGCCCCGGTCTGGGAGGAGAGCCAGCGGCTGCTGCCCTCGCTGCGCTCGTCGAAGATCGACTCGGGCTTCAACGGGATCTTCTCCTTCACCCCGGACGGCGGCCCGCTGGTCGGCGAGTCTCCCGACGTCCGGGGCTTCTGGATCGCCGAGGCGGTCTGGGTGACCCACTCCGCCGGCGTGGCCCGGGCGGTGGCCCAGCTGCTGGTCGAGGGGCGCAGCGAGGTCGACCTGCACGGCTGCGACGTGCACCGCTTCGAGGACGTCCAGCTCGCGCCGGAGTACGTCAGCGAGACCTCGCAGCAGAACTTCGTCGAGGTCTACGACGTGCTGCACCCGCTGCAGCCGCGGCAGTCCCCGCGCGACCTGCGGGTCAGCCCCTTCCACGCCCGGCAGCAGGAGCTCGGGGCGGTGTTCCTCGAGGCCGGCGGCTGGGAGCGGCCGCACTGGTACGAGGCCAACGCCGGCCTGCTGGACGAGCTGCCGGCGGAGTGGGTGCCGCCGGAGCGCGACGCCTGGGCGGGGCAGTTCTGGTCGCCGATCGCTGCGGTCGAGGCGTGGCGGACCCGCACCGCCGTGGCGATGTACGACATGACGCCGCTCAAGCGGCTCGAGGTCAGCGGTCCCGGTGCCCTCGACCTCCTGCAGCGGCTGACCACCGGTCAGCTGGACAAGTCGGTCGGGTCGGTGACCTACACGCTGGTCCTCGACGAGGCCGGTGGCATCCGCAGCGACCTGACGGTGGCCCGGCTGGGCGAGCAGCTGTTCCAGGTCGGGGCCAACGGCCCGCTCGACTCCGACCACCTCCGGCGGGAGGCGCCGGAGGACGGCAGCGTGCAGATCCGGGACGTCACCGGCGGGACGTGCTGCATCGGCCTGTGGGGCCCGCGGGCCCGGGACGTCGTCCAGGGGCTCAGCTCCGACGACTTCTCGAACGAGGGGCTGAAGTACTTCCGGGCCCGGCGGGCCCGGATCGGGGGAGTGCCGGTGACGGCGATGCGGCTGTCCTACGTCGGCGAGCTGGGCTGGGAGATCTACACCAGCGCCGACAACGGCCGGCGGCTGTGGGACGTCCTGGAGGCCGCCGGTCAGGAGCACGGCATCGTCGCCGCGGGCCGCGCGGCGTTCAGCAGCCTGCGCTTGGAGAAGGGCTACCGCGCCTGGGGCTCCGACATGACCACCGAGCACGACCCCTGGGAGGCCGGACTCGGCTTCGCCGTCCGCAGGCAGAAGGGCGGCTTCGTGGGCAGCCAGGCCGTCGCCGGCCTCAGCGACGCCACGGTCTCCCGCCGGCTGTCCTGCCTGACGGTCGACGACGGCCGCAGCGTCGTCCTCGGCTCCGAGCCGGTGTTCGTCGACGGCCGGCCGGCCGGCTACGTGACCAGCGCGGCCTTCGGGCACACCGTCGGCCGGCCGATCGCCTACGCCTGGCTGCCCGCCTCGGCCACCGTCGGCACGCGGGTCGAGATCGGGTACTTCGGCGACCGGGTCCCCGCGACCGTCGTCGCCGAGCCGCTCGTCGACCCGGAGATGACCCGTCTCCGCGGCTGAGGGAGGAACCCCCGTGCCCCTGGGCGGCCCCCTTGCAGGGGCCCACCGCGAGCTCGCGAGCGCCTGGTGACGTGCTGGAACGGCCGCCCTTCAGGGTCCCGCGCCGAGCGCGCGAGGCGTGGGGGGAAGGGTGGTCCTCTCTCAGATGACCGCGCGGATGGTCCGCTCGAAGCCGAGGACGTGCTGGCGGGCGAGGTCGTCGGCCTGGTCCGCGTCGCCGGCGGCGATCGCCCGCAGCAGCTGCACGTGCTCCCCGACGTGCACGTCGACCGTGGGCAGGCGGTCCAGGAACAGGCAGAAGATGCGCGTCGCCAGGTTGTCGTAGCGGATGAGGACGTCCTCGAGGTGCGGGTTCCCGGCCGCGCGGTAGATGGCCCGGTGCACCGCGAGGTCCCAGCGCATCAGCTCGGTCCGGTCGATGCGGGGGACGTCCAGGTCCTCGATGCGGGTGGCGAGCTCTCCGAGCTGGGCGTGCCCCGACCGGGGGGCCCGCTCGGCGGCCCGCCGAGCCGCCAGCGGCTCGAGCTGGGCGCGGATGTCGGAGATGTGGGCCAGGTCGGAGATGTCCATGCCGGTCGCGAACGTCCCCCGCCGCGGATAGGACACGACCAGCCGGTCGACCTCCAGCCGCTTCAACGCCTCGCGGACGGGCGTGCGGCCCACGCCCAGCGCCTGGGCCAGCTCGTCGTCGTCGATCGGGTCGCCCGGGCGGATGTCGAGCATGATCAGCCGGTCCCGGATCGCGACGTAGGCCTTGTCCGCCAGCGACGTGGCGGCCGAGGGGTCCAGGTCCAGCGGAGCGACGGTCACGAGCAGATCGTAGGGGCTGGGAGCCGGCAGGTCTTGCCTCGCCCGAGGGAACGGCATACCGTCCCTACACAACTGATATACCAAGAGCGCCACCGGCCCCCGGGGTCGCGACGGGACAGCAGGAGGCACCGGTGACCATCAGCGCCTTCGACCTGTTCAAGGTCGGCATCGGCCCGTCCAGCTCGCACACCGTCGGCCCCATGCGCGCCGCCTGCGCCTTCGCCACGCGGCTGCGAGAGGAGGGGCTGCTCGAGCGGGTGGCGGGCGTGCGCTGCGAGCTGTTCGGCTCGCTCGGGGCCACCGGGCACGGTCACGGCAGCGTGAAGGCCGTCGTCCTCGGCCTGGAGGGCGAGCAGCCCGACCTCGTCGACCCGCTGGCCGCCGAGCCTCGCGTCGCCGCCATCCGCCGCGAGGGCGTGCTCCGGCTGGCCGGCGAGCACCCCGTCCCGTTCGCGGTGGACGACGACGTCGTGCTGCACCGGCGCAGGCGGCTGGCGTTCCACAGCAACGGCATGCTCTTCCTCGCCGTCGACGCCGAGGGGGCCGAGCTCCGCCGGCGCGAGTACTACTCGGTGGGCGGCGGGTTCGTCCTGGACGAGGACGAGGCCGGCTCCCCGGTGATCGTCGAGGACACCACGCCCGTGCGGTATCCCTTCCGCACCGGCGAGGAGCTGCTGGCGCACACCCGGGAGACCGGGCTGCGGATCAGTGACGTGATGCTGGCCAACGAGCTCTCCTGGCGGAGCGAGGCCGAGGTCCGCGCGGGGCTGCTGCACATCTGGTCGGTGATGCAGGAGTGCGTGGAGCGCGGCACGCGCACCGCAGGCGTCCTCCCCGGAGGGCTCCGCGTGCGGCGGCGGGCCGCCGCGCTGCGTGCCCGGTTGGAGGACTCCCCGGACGAGACCGACCCGCTGCGCGCCATGGAGTGGGTGACCCTCTACGCCCTCGCGGTGAACGAGGAGAACGCGGCCGGCGGGCGGGTCGTCACCGCGCCGACGAACGGCGCCGCCGGCATCGTGCCGGCCGTCCTGCACTACCACCGCGACTTCGTCGACTCCCACTCCGAGGACGGCGTGGTGCGGTTCCTGCTGACCGCGGCGGCGATCGGGCTGCTGTTCAAGGAGAACGCCTCCATCTCCGGTGCGGAGGTGGGCTGCCAGGGCGAGGTCGGCTCGGCCTGCTCCATGGCCGCCGGGGCGCTCGCGGAGGTCCTCGGCGGGACGCCGGAGCAGGTGGAGAACGCCGCCGAGATCGGCATCGAGCACAACCTCGGCCTGACCTGCGACCCCGTCGGCGGCCTCGTGCAGATCCCGTGCATCGAGCGCAACGCCATCGGCTCGGTCAAGGCGATCGCGGCGGCCCGCATGGCCGTGCGCGGGGACGGCCGGCACCACGTCCCGCTGGACAAGGCGATCAAGACCATGCGTGAGACGGGCGCGGACATGAAGGACAAGTACAAGGAGACCGCCCGCGGTGGGCTGGCGCTCAACATCGTCGAGTGCTGAGGAGGCACCCGTGTCCCACCCGTTCACCCTCACGCTGAGCTGCCGCGAGCGCCCCGGCATCGTGCGGGCGGTCAGCTCGTTCCTCTTCGAGCACGGCTGCGACATCGTCGAGCACCAGCAGTTCGACGACGCCGTCCGCGGGCAGCTGTTCCTGCGCACGGCGTTCGCCGCCGCGCCGGGCACGGACGCCGGCCGCCTGTCGGCGGAGTTCCAGCAGGTGGCCGACGAGTTCGGCATGACCTACCAGCTGGCCGGGGACCAGCCGCCGCGGGTGCTGGTCATGGTCTCGAAGCTCGGCCACTGCCTCAACGACCTGGTCTTCCGGTGGCGGGCCGGCAGCCTCGGCGCCGAGCTGGTCGCGGTGGTGTCCAACCACGAGGACCTGCGCCCGATGGCCGAGGCGGCCGGGCTGCCGTTCGTCCACGTGCCGGTGACGCCGGCGACCAAGCGGGCGGCCGAGGCGCGGCTGCTCGAGCTGGTCGAGGAGCACCGGGCCGACCTGGTCGTGCTGGCCCGGTACATGCAGGTGCTCTCCGACGGGGCCTGCGCCGCCCTGCGCGGCCGGGCGATCAACATCCACCACTCGTTCCTGCCGAGCTTCACGGGCGCCAAGCCCTACCACCAGGCGTTCGACCGCGGGGTGAAGCTCGTCGGCGCGACGGCGCACTACGTGACGCCGGACCTGGACGAGGGCCCGATCATCGAGCAGGAGGTCATCCGCATCGACCACACCTCCGACCCGCGCGCGCTGGCCACCGTCGGTCAGGACGCCGAGGCGCTGGCGCTCTCCCGCGCCGTCCGGTGGCACAGCGAGCGCCGGGTGCTGCTCAACGGGCACAGCACCGTCGTCTTCCGCTGAACCGCGCGGCCGCGGCGGCACCGGCCGGGACGGCGGCGGTCCCGGTCCGCGCCCCTGCGAGAATCGGCGGCCGGTGCGGGGTCGGGCGGCGGGGGACCGGTGACGAGGACGACGGCGGAGAACCGGCGGACGGGCGCCCGCGAGATCCTGCGCCGGCCGGCCGTCCAACGCGGCATCCGGGCGGCCATCGCCGCCGGGCTGGCCTGGCAGGTCGCCGTCCTCCTGCCGCCGCTGCTGTCGGACTTCGCCTACTACGCGCCGCTGGGTGCGGTGATCGCTGTCCACCCCACGGTCGCCGACTCGGCCGGGGCGGCCTGGCGGACCGTGCTGGCGATCCTGCTCGGCTTCGGCCTGGCCACCCTCGTCTACGAGGCGACGCCGGGCCTTCCGCGGGCGCTGACCATCGCGCTGCTCGTGGCGCTCGCGTTCGGG
Source organism: Geodermatophilus sp. CPCC 206100 (assembly GCF_048569675.1). Lineage (NCBI taxonomy): Bacteria > Bacillati > Actinomycetota > Actinomycetes > Geodermatophilales > Geodermatophilaceae > Geodermatophilus > Geodermatophilus sp. CPCC 206100. The sequence continues at coordinate 5,456 of NZ_JAQISV010000023.1, read as the reverse complement.
CTGGAGCAGTGGCGGGCGCTCGGCGAGCACGCCGGCTGGGTCAGCTTCGCCGCGGTGCTGATGCTCACCGTGGGGGCGGAGGACCCCGCCGCCTACGTGCTGCGCTACGCCGGGCTGACGCTGCTGGGGGCGGCGGTCGGCGTCCTCGTCACCACCGTCCTCTTCCCGCCGCTGCAGCTGACCCAGGCCGTCGAGCAGATCGCCCGCACCCGGGAGCTCCTGGCCCGGCACCTGGAGCAGACGGCCCTGCGGCTGGACCGGGACCGCGTGCCGTCGCCGGTCGAGGAGCGGCGGTGGATGGCCGCGCTCGGCATCGAGCTGGACCGGATGCGCCGCGCGGAGGCCCTCGTGGAGCGGGCGCGGCGGGCCAACCCGCGGGCCCGTCGCTGGCAGGAGGCCGCGGCGCGGGTCCGCCTGGAGTCCCGGGCCCTGGACCGCGTCGCCGTCCTCATCGACGACCTCACGATGCTGGTCGCCGAGCTCCGGCCGCATCGCCGCCAGGGGGACCGCGCTGACGCCGGCACCGCCGCGCTGATGGGCGACGCCCTCGTGGCGCTGGCCGGCGTCGTGCGCAACCCCTACCACTCCGGGAACCCGGGGACGGCGGACCCGAGGAGCCGGCAGATCGACGCGGCCGTGCGCGCGGTGGACCGGCTGGTGGACCGGCTCGGCACGCTGGCCGGTGACCGGTCGCTGCTGCCGGTGAGCGCCGTGGTGGTCGGTGTCCAGCGCGGTCTCCTGGCCCTCGAGGCGTACGAGCCCGACTGACCCGCGCAGCGGGCCCGGCCGTGGCGGACGGGCAGGGTCCGACGGCGCTGGCCGGTCCCGACCGGGACGGCGATCGTTCGGGGGGCGCATCGTCCCGCGCGCGCTGGCCGCCGGACCGACGGTCCCGGCGACTCTCCGGCGACTCTCCGGCGACAGCTTCCGATCGACACGGCAGATCGGCACGACCATGGCTTCCTCCACCCGTGCACGCAGCCGCCTCCCTCCTCGTCGGACTGGCGCCCCCGGCCGCCGCCCACCCCGACGGTCCGCCCGGCTCCGCGGACCCGGGGGTGCTCCTGGCCTGGAACGAGATCGCCTTCCGCACCATCGGGGTCGAGGGCCAGAAGCCCCCACCGGTGGCGCAGCTGTACCTCGGCCTGGTCTCGACAGCCGTCTACAACGCGGTCGTGACGGTGGAGGGTGGGGGCGAGCCCACGCTGGAGCAACCGTGGCCCGGCCGGGGCGCGTCGTCCGACGTCGCCGCCGCCACCGCGGCGCACGACGTGCTCAGCTCCTTCTTCCCGGCGTCGGCGGCAGCGCTGCGGGCGGACTACGACCGGTGGCTGGCGGGCGTTCCCGCGGGGGAAGGGGCGCGACCGGGGCGTGCGCGCCGGTTCCGACGCGGCGGCGGCCCTCCTCGCCTCGCGGACCGACGACGGCCGCGAGGCGCCGGTCACCCTGCCCCGCCCGGCGGAGCCACCGCCCGGCACGTGGGTGCCGACCGGCAACGGGGAGTGGACGACCGCCTGGCTCGGCTTCACCAGGCCGATCCTCGTCCCCTCGACGGAGCGGTTCCTCCCGGACGGCCCCGACCCCCTCGACAGCGCGGCGTACGCCGCCGACTTCGCCGAAGTCGAGCTCATGGGCGCGGCCACGGGATCCGGACGGTCCGCGGAGGACACCGCACTCGCGCTGTTCTTCAACGACAACCCGCCGCGGCAGTACCAGGACGCGATGCGGGACCGGGCCGTCCGCCACGGGATGGACATCGTGGCGTCGGCGCGGATGCTCGCCGCCGCAACGCGTCCGCAGCCGACGCCGCCATCACGTGCTGGCGCGCGAAGTACGACGCCGCCTACTGGCGCCCGGTGACGGCGATCCACCAGGCCGACCGTGACGGGAACCCCGTGACCACGGCGGACCCGGCCTGGAACTCGTTCCGACCGGCGCCGGCCTATCCGGAGTACCCGAGCGGCCACGGCTGCATCAGCTCGGCGGTCGCCCAGGCGCTGGAGCACCTGTTCGGGGAGGGCTCCGTCGACACGACCATCGCCTCGCTCACCCCGGAGGTCGTCGGCGCGACGCGGCACTACGACTCCGAGGACGCGTGGCTGGATGACGTGACCGAACGCCCGGATCTTCCTCGGCTACCACTTCCGCGACGGGATGGACGACGCCCGGACCCTGGGCCGGGCGGTGGCCGATTCCGTCGTCGACCGCTGGTTCGCCACGTCGCACCGGTAGCCGCACCGCGGACGGAGGCGGAGGTCGCGACCCCTCGTCCCGACCTCCGCGCCCCCGCGCGCCGGTGCCGCCACGGCGGCGGTGCGACCTCAGACGGCAGCCGGCACCTCCCGCGTCGCCGCCCCGACGAACGCGGCCACGCGCTCGTGGACGGCGTCGCGGTCGTGCTCGTTGAGGACGTCGTGCAGGTCCCCGGCGAAGGTGATGATGCGGGCCTGCGGGAGCTGCGCGGCGCTGGCCCGGGCGTCAGTGACCTGGACGACCGGGTCGTCCTCGCCGTGCACGAAGAGCACCGGGAGGTCGGGCCGGCCCTCGGCCAGCGCGGCGGCGGCCTCCGGCCACACCCGGACGATGGCCTGCAGCGTCTCCCGCCGGAACCCGCCGTGCCAGGTCAACGGATCGTGCAGGAGCGCGTGCACGTACTCCGGGTGGGTGCTCAGGACCGCGCTGGGGTCGTCGAACGTGAGGTCCTGGGTCCCGGGGCCGGCGAGCTCGGCCGCCACCCACTCCTGACCGCGCAGCGGGGCCCCGGACAGGACCAGGGCGTCGGCGGTGCCGGGGGAGCGCACCGCGAGCAGGTAGGCGGCCAGGGCTCCGGCGGAGTGGCCGACGAGGACCAGGGGCCGGTCGGGGTACCGGTCGTGCACCAGGTCGGCGAGCTGCCGGGCGTCGTCGACGTAGACGTCCCAGTCGAGGACGGCCCGCTCGCCGTCGCTGCGCCCGTGCCCGACGGCGTCCAGCGCGTGCACCGCGGTGCCGTCGGCGACCAGGCGGCGGGCGAGGGCGTCGTAGAGGCCGAGGTGCTCGCCGTAGCCGTGCAGCAGGACGACGGCGCGCGCGACGTCGCGCCCGTCCGGGAGCCAGGACTCGTGGTGGACGCGGCCGCGGGAGCCGGTGAAGAAGGGCATCGTCGTCCCTTTCCGGGCGGGGGATCCAGCCGCGGGAGCGGCCGGTGCACCCAGGGTCGAGGGCCCGGCTGTCGCCCGGCTGTCGTCGCGGTGCCGCGGGGACCGGTCGCGGCGTCAGGTGCGTGACAGACTCCCGGGGTCAACCGTCGAGGTGACCGGCGATGTTCTTTCGCGTCCTCGGTCCGCTCGAGGCCGAGGCAGGGGCCGAGCGGATCCCGATCCCGGGGGAGCGGTCCCGCGCGCTCCTGGTGGCGCTCGCCCTCCAGCCGAACACGGCCGTCCCCGTCGCCCGGCTCGTCGACGCGCTGTGGGGCGAGGGCGCACCGGAGGACCCCGGCAACGCGCTGCACCAGGCGGTCCGCAGGCTGCGGTCGCAGCTGGGACCGCTCGCCGCGGCGGTGCAGACCCGTGCTCCGGGCTACCTGCTGGCGGTGGATCCCTCCTGCGTCGACGCCGAGCGCTTCGAGGCGGGCTGCCGGGCGGCGCGCGCGATCGCCCCGACCGATCCGCACCAGGCGGTCGCGCTGGTGGACGAGGCGCTCGCGCTGTGGCGGGGACCGGCGTACGGCGAGTTCGCCGAGGGGTTCGCGCGCGCTCCGGCGACGCGGCTGGCCGAGCTGCGGACCGCCGCCCGGGAGGACCGCGCGGCGTGGCTGCTGGAGTGCGGCGCGGTGGCCGAGGCGGTCGCCGCGGCGCGGGAGCTGGTGGCCGCGGAGCCGCTGCGCACCCGGCCGGTGGACGTGCTGGTGCGGGCGCTGGACGCCGACCGGCGTCCAGCCGAGGCGCTCGACGCCTACCGCGCCCACCGGGTCGCCCTGGCCGACGAGCTCGGTCTGGACCCGCCGGCCGCGCTCGCGGCCCTGGAGTCCCGGATCCTGCGCGGCGAGCCGGTCGCCCCCGGCGCGCGGGCCCCGCTCACCGGAACGCCCGCTCCGGCGGCGGCCCGGCTGCCGTGGCGCCCGGGGGGCATGGTCGGGCGGGAGGAGGACGCCGTCCTCCTGCGCGACTGCCTAACCGGGCAACGGCTGGTGACCCTCGTCGGGCCCGGAGGGGTCGGCAAGACCCGCCTCGTCCTCGAGGTCGCGCACGAGCTGGCGGCCGCCGGCACGCGGATCTGGTGGGCCGACCTGTCGACGGCGACCCCCGAGCGCCTGGTCGACGCGCTGGCCCAGGCCACCGGCACCGACAGCCCGCGCGGACCCGACCCGGCGGGCGCGCTGGCGGGCGCGCTCGGCGGCCACCGCGGAGTGCTGTGCCTGGACAACGCCGAGACCGTGCTGGCCGAGCTGGCGCCGCTCGTGGAGCGGCTGCTCGACACCGACGCCGACCTCCGGCTGCTGGCCACCAGCCGCGAGCGACTGGACGTCGCCTCCGAGCACGTCCACGTCCTGGCGCCGCTGCCGCTGCCGTCGGGCCCCGACCGGGACAACCCCGCGGTCCGGCTGTTCGTGGACCGGGCACCGGGGCTGGAGGCCCGGGCGCTGCCCGACGACGACGTCGAGGTGATCGCTGCGATCTGCCGTCGGCTCGACGGGCTGCCGCTGGCGATCGAGATCGGCGCCGCCCGTGCCCCCACCTTCGGCCTGCGCGAGTTCGCCGACCGGCTCGGCCAGGGCCTCGACCTGCTCGCCGGTGGACGGCGCACCGCGGCCGCCCGGCACCGATCGGTCCGCGCCGTCGTGGACTGGTCGCACGGACTGCTGACCGACGACGAGGCGCGGCTGTTCGCCCGGCTCGCCGTCTTCCCGAGCTCGTTCCCCCTCGACCGGGCGGAGGCCGTCTGCGCCGACCCCCCGCTGTCCCCGTCGGCGGTCGCGCCGCTGCTCGCGCGGTTGACCGACCAGTCGCTCGTCCAGGCCGGGCGGGGCCGGTTCTGGCTGCTCGAGACGCTGCGGGTCTACGCGGCCGAGCGGCTCCCCTCCGCCGACCGGGCGGCGCTGGCCGCCCGGCACGCACGGGACGTCGCCGAGCGGCTGACCCGGCTCGCCCGCCGGATACCCGGCCCGCGCGAGGCGGACGCGGTGGCTGAGCTGGCGGCGCTGGGCCCGGACCTGCACACGGCCTGGTCCCACGCCGTCGAGCACGACCGAGAGCTGGCGGTCCGGCTGGCCGGTGACGTCCACGACTTCGCCTACCAGCGGCAACGTCTCGACCTGCTCGACTGGGGACTGACGGTCGCCGCCTGGGACCTCGACACGCCCCGGCTGCCCGACGCGCTGGCGTGCGCCGCCGCGGCGTCCTGGGCCCGCGGCGACCTGCCGGGGGCGGCCGCGCTGGCGGCCCGCGGGGTGGCGGCGGCCGGCGGCCCCGAGGCGC